>NZ_BAAJYR010000073.1:0-15368 GCF_057546605.1 Acidovorax sp. KPB24-03
CGGCGACCACCCCTGCGCCGCCCTGGGCCAAGGCCCTGCAGCGCGAGCTGGACCGCGTCGCCGCGCACAGCAGCGCGGCCTTCGGCGTGCACGTGCGCGACCTGGACACGGGGCAGTCCTTTTCCTTTCACGGCGAGGAGCGCTGGTACCTGGCCTCGTCCATCAAGGTGCCGGTGGCCATCGCCGTGCTGCGCGGCGTGGAGCGCGGCGACTACACGCTGGACACGCCGCTCACCCTGCGCGCCACCGACTACGTGGACGGCGCCGGGCCCGCCAAGAACCAGCCGGTAGGGGCGGCGCTGAGCGTGCGCTGGCTGCTGGAGCAGATGATCGTGTACAGCGACAACACCGCCAGCGACATGCTGATCGACCTCGTCGGCCTGCGCGAGGTGAACGCGCTGGTGCAGTCGGTGGTGCCCGGCGGCTTCGAGCGCATCACGCACCTGGCGGATGTGCGTCGCCAGGCCTACGCCCAGCTCACACCCGAGGCCGTGCACCTGTCGGGGCGCGACTTCATCGCGCTGCACCAGCAGCGCACCGATGCCGATGTGAAGGCCACCCTCGCACGCCTGCTGCGGGTTCCGGCCGATGGCCTTCGGCCCCTGTCGGTGGGCGAGGCGTACGAGGCCTACTACGCCAGCGGGCTCAACTCCGGGCGGCTCGATGCGTACGCCGAACTGCTCGCGCAGCTGGTGGAAGGCAAGCTCCTGGAGCCGCGCCACACGGCCTACCTGCTGGGCGTGATGGAACGCGTGAAGACCGGCCCCAACCGCATCAAGGCCGGACTACCCACCCGTGCGCGCTTCGCCCACAAGACCGGCACGCAGCGCGCCCGAACATGCGACTCGGGCCTCGTGACGGTGCCGCGCCTGCCGACAGACCGGCGCGTGATCGTGGTGGCCTGCACGCGCGGCGAACTGTCCACGGCCCGGTCCGACCGCACGCTTCGGCAGGTCGGCATCGCCCTCTGCCAGTCGGGCCTGTTGTCGGATGGAAAACCCCATGAAACTCCCTGCCAAACCGTGCCGAGCCGCGCCGCGGCCCCTTCCGGCACCACGGGCCCGGGGGGCCACGCTGGCCCTGCTGGTCCTGGCGCTGGCGTGGACGACGACCCGCCCTGAGCCCGCCCACGCCGCGCCCGCCTGGGCCGATGCGCTGCGCCAGCAGGTGGAACGCATCGAACA
The DNA here is from genome assembly GCF_057546605.1 of Acidovorax sp. KPB24-03. Lineage (NCBI taxonomy): Bacteria > Pseudomonadati > Pseudomonadota > Betaproteobacteria > Burkholderiales > Comamonadaceae > Acidovorax > Acidovorax sp. KPB24-03. The sequence goes on from NZ_BAAJYR010000073.1 coordinate 1,185, forward strand.
GGCCACGCCCGGCCAACTGGGCCTGTACGTCAAGCGGCTCGACAACGGCGAGACCTTCGCGCATGCGGCCGACCGGCCGTGGTACCTGGCCTCGTCGGTCAAGCTGCCGGTGGCGATCGCCGTGCTGCAGGAGGCCGAAGCCGGCCGCCTGCGCCTGGACCAGCAACTCGTGGTGCAGGCGCGCGACAAGGTCGACGGCTCGGGCGCCGTGGTCTGGCAGCCCGAAGGCACGCGCCACAGCGTGCAATCGCTGCTCCAGCGCATGCTGATGGAGAGCGACAACACGGCCGCCAACATGCTCATCCGCGCGGTGGGCGAAGACACGCTGAACCAGCGCGCGCAGGCCCTGCTGGGCGGCCGAGGCGTGGGCCGCATCACCAACTTCACCGAGGTGCGCTACCAGGTCTATGCCGAGGCCCACCCCGACGCGCGCCGGCTCTCCAACATGGACCTGGTGCGCATCGCTGGCGCCCCCGTGGGCCCCAAGCGCCTGCAGGCGCTCGCCCGCACGCTCGGCGTGGCGCCCTCCGCGCTGCGCGTGCAGACCCTGGACGAGGCCTACGACCGCTACTACCGCACGAACCACAACACCGCCACGCTGGAGGGCTACGGCGCCATGCTGGAAAAGCTGGTGCGCGGCCAGCTCGTTTCGCCGGCGCACCAGCAGCTGCTCTACAAGGACCTGAAGTTCGACACCTACGACGCCTATCGCCTGGAGGCCGGCCTGCCGCGCACCGTGCGGTTCATCCACAAGACCGGCACGCAGCTGCACCGGGCCTGCCACATGGGCGTGATCGACCCGCAGGACAACGGCCGCAACGCCATCGTGGTGGCCGCCTGCGCCGAGGGGCTGGACGAGATGAAGGAGGCCGGCAAGGCCTTCGAACAGGTGGGCCGCGCGATCACGCAGACGATGCTGCAGGACCGGATACCGGCCAAGGGCCGCGGCACGCCTGCGGGCCCCCAGGCGGGAAGCAGGCCGCCGGTCTAAGCCGCCTGCAGCCGTGCGGCGCGCTCTGCGGAGCGCTGCATTTCCGTGGCCCGCAGCGATGCCATCTGGGCCAGGATCTGCTGCTGCTTTTCCAGCAGACGGGGGCCGTGGATGCCGTGCACGTCGCCCGCCAGGCCTCGCGCCACCGCGCCGAGCGCCTTCTCGAAATCCGCGCGCTGCTGCCAGGCATAGGCCAGGTTGAGCTGGGTGCGCGCGTCCTTCGGATCGATGCGCTGCGCCTGAAAGTACGCCTCCTGGGCCTCGCCATGCCGCTCCAGGCAGTAAAGGCAATCGCCCAGGACGTTCCACAGCCAGGCGCTCAACCACGGGTTGATGTCCAGCGCGCTGCGCGCCAACTCGATGCCTGCGGCGAAGTCACGCAACTGGATGCCCACGAACTCCGCCACCTCGCCCAGCAACCGCCAGTCCCGCGGATTGCGCGCAATGGCCAGGCGGTAGCTTTCGAGCGCGGCATCCTGCCGGCCGGCCTGCAGATGCCCGCGCGCGTCCTGCGCCGGGCCGTCAAAGAACTGCTGCGCATCGGCGCAAAAGCGGTTACTAAACGCCGCAATGGTGCGCTCCTGCTCCGCCTTGACCACCAGGCGGGCATGGATGGCGCGCGTGGCATCGCCCTCCGGCACCACCACGCGCCAGCCGTCGCGGTCGAACAGTTGCCCGAGCAGCGGGAAATTCAGCCCGATCGCGCTGGTCTTGCCGAAGCGCTGGGGCGCCGCCGACTCCGCAGCCGCCTGGGGCGTGCTGGCACCATAGTCGTTGATGAGGATGAAGCCCCCGTCCACCAGCTGCCCCTGCAGCGTGTGCAGTGCGCCGAAAGCCCCGTGGTTGACCAGCAGCTTCGGCACCGGATCGGCCCGCTCCAGCGCCTGCCCGGCAAATGGCAGCAGTTCGCCCTCCAGCGGAAAGAAGTCCACCTCGTAATCGAACAGGCCCGCCAGCGGCAGCAGCAATGCGCGTTGGTCCGGATCGTGGGCATTCGCCAAGGCACGGATCTCCTCCAGGCCCAGGGGGGTGTACTGGCGCACCAGGTCGGCGTTGTCGGTCAGCCGGGTGCGCACGCGCAGTTCCTCGATGCGTTCCCCCTGGCGGCGCAGCACCGTGGCGGGCAGCACGTCGAGCACGTAGTTGCAGAACACGGCCTGCAGCGCCTGCAGCGACTGGACCCTTCCGTCAGCGAGGCGGATCTCGGTCGGCCGGGTGGCATCGCATCGCGCCATGACCACCTGTGCCCCGAACGCATCGAACATGCGGCGCTCGCGCCACTGCGCCAGCGTGCGCTCGGACGCATCGGTGACGAAATACACCAGTTGCCTGTCGAAGGCGCGGCCTTCCTGCTGGCAAAGCTGGTTGAAGGCCTGCAGAAAATAGCGCGCGAACAGGCCGCAGCCCGCGCCCAATTCGAGCACATGGATCGGGCCGGCCGGCTCGGTCGAAACACAGTGGTTGAACAGCAGCGCGGCCGCGTCTTCCGACAGCCGCCCACTGTTGTTCACCACGAACGGCACTTCGTTCTCGGCGAACGCCAGCAGCCCCGCCCGGGCCCAATGCAGATGTCCCAGGTCCCACTCGATGCTCTCGGCGATGGGCCGGAAACCCTGGAGTTCGTGCGAGGCGACCTTGACGCAAGACAGCACGTCCTGTGGAGAGCGCGGTCCCGAAGGCATCGCGCTGGCGGACTCGGAATCGAAAGGCAAGGGGATGCGCGCGGCCCCCTCCAGGGAAAAGTCATTTCTCAAGATAGGGCCCCTCGGGCATGGACTGTCGAACGGCATCACTTCGCGGGTGCGAAGACGCCTGCAGGTACGGACCGGCCAAGGCACCGAGGCCCGGTCCGGGACCCGTGCATCAGGGCACGGCGGTCCACTTCACCCAGTTGTCATCGGCGGCCTGGAAGTCCGCCTTCAGCGTCTTGCGCATGGCGTCGACCTCGGCCTGCGCAATGTCGGCATCCTTGACCTGCTTTCCGGTGGCCGCCGTTCGCGCCTTGGCCAGGTCGGATTTCGTCACCGCCGCGTTGCCGGCCCAGATGGCTTTCGCCGTGCCGACATTCGCCCAGTATTTGCCCTGGGACTGCAGGTCGGCCTGGTAGGCCGCTTTCCAGCGCATGTTGCTCGCGGACACCGCGTTCAACAGCTGGGCCAGCGATCGCTGGTTGCTCACGCCCTTCTGCGCGAACGCCTGCAGATGCACCCGCTCGAAGTTCAGCGGCAGCAGCCCTTCCTTGGCGGCCAGCAGATCGCGCTCGTTCCACCAGCGGGTCGCCTCGCCGGCCTTGGCGGCTTCGAGCCCGTTGAGCCAGTCGGCATCGGTGGCAATCACGCCGTTGCCCTTGACCCACTGGAAACGCCGAAAGCCGATGTCCGCCGCGCGACCGAAGTTGTGGTTGCTCTCCCCTGGCCCGGCATTGGTCTGCGTTTCTGCCGCCTGCTGGGCGAAGGTGCGGCGGCGGCCCGTGGGGGTGATCCACAGGACGATCTTGTGGGTGTCGTACATCTGCTGCACCAGGTTGGACAGCTTGGCGCGAAAGGTGGGCTCGTACTCCGCATCGCTGGCGATCGCCGCCTTGCTGATGGCCGCATCCTTGGCATCGGCCGCGATGTACACCGTCTTGGAGCCGGGGGAAGAGCGCATCGCCTGATGGGTGGCCGGCAGCATGGCATTGAGTTTTTGCAACGTCGCGCTGCCAGGGGCGACCAGACCCAGTGTCTCCTGGGCTCCGCCCGCCGCAGCCGGCACGGGTGGTACGGCCGCAGGCCCTTTCGCTGCAGCGGCCTTGGCGACCGGGCTCTGTGCCAGCTTCTGGTCGATCTGAAAGCGTTCGATCGCCGCGCGGGTCTGCCCACCGTAGCTGCCGTCGTAATCCACGCTGAGGTAGGGCGCATTCTTGGCGTCCTTGATGACCCGCAGCATGGCTTGCAGAAGTGCCACGTCGTGGCCCTGGTTCTTGGCGCCTTCTCCGACGCTGTCCTTGATGTCCGGCATGGTGTTCCCTCGGTGCGATGGTTCGGGCTTACGGGTTGGAGGATGAACGCGGCGACAGGCGACTGAGCAGATGCTGCCGTGCCTGCAGGCCTGGCTGGCACTGCCCCAGGCGCGCCGCCTCTGCACTGGCCTGCTCGGGTGCCACCGCCAGTGCGATCAGCGCGTAGCGGTGGGGCACCCGCCCTTTGCCAGGCCAGGTGTCCACCACGCCATATCCCGTGAAACAGGCCGACGCGGCGCGTGCAGCGCGGGCCGCACGGACGGTGGGATACGAACCCGCCACCACCGCTTGCACGGCGGCCAGAGACGGTTCTTCGGAAAACACCTGCCGTTTGGCGTTCCACGCCAGGCGCTGGGCGGACACCTTGTCGGCCGCATCGTCATCGGGGGAAAAGAACACGGAAAGGTACATGGGCGCATGGCCTGGCGTGGCGATGACCTGGGACACGTAGGGTCCCTGAGGTTCGCTGCGCGACCATGCCGTCTTGAGAGTGCCCTGCGAAGCCACGTACAGCGCGTGGCGGCGCTTGGGGTGGTCGAACCCGGCCATCTGCGTGACCAGCAAGGCGCGCGCACCAGAGGGCTTGCCCGGCTCCACCGGCACGGCGCTGGCCGACGCGGTGACCGTGCCTTCCTCTTCCCCGGTCGACCAGACGCGGGGCGCGGCGGTGTTTGCCAGAAACGGGCCGGTTCCGGGCTGCGGGACGTCCAGCGGCTGCGCGGGCGCTGCAGAGGCAGGCCACTCCAGCGCCGTGCCCCCCAGTACCGACACACCCGCACCGCCTTCGGCCAGCGGCTCCCCGGCCCCGGACAGCAGGCGAACCTCGAAAGCACAGGCCGCATCCTTGCATGCGGCAAGGGAAAGCTCGTAGCCCTGCCGCACCCCAGGCGCCGGCTGGCCATTCACCGGGAAAGACTCCAGCACCTGGCGGGAGGAAGGAACGTCGCTTTGTGCGGATGATGCGGCATTGGCCACCCCTGCCAGCAACAGGAAGGACGCCAGCACCCCCAGCGCCCGGGTGGCGGCGGGCACGCCAACCGACGGGCAGGCACTGCGACATGACGATGAGGGGGAAACCATGGACATCCGCCTAGAAAAAGAAGGAAACACGGTGCGCTGGCCCCAAGGAAGGACAGGCAAGGCATGCGCGCGCCAGGCCATGCGCTTCGGGCAAGACCGGGGGCCATGGCAACGCCCGGCGCAGCGTTCGAGAGCGAACGCCGGCGGATGGTACCGGGCGCGTTACACCTGATCCAGTCTTCTTACGAGCTGAATCAATTAAGGCCGCGGTGTCAGGCGGGTGTCATCCAACGGTGCTCTCCCCCTGCCCGCAAACCCGCAGCACCTCGGCCCCATACGCCTCCATCTTCTTGGCGCCCATGCCGCTGATGCCCTGCAGATCGTCCAGCGTGGACGGGTTGCGTTCGGCGATCGCGGCCAGGGTGGCGTCGTGGAAGATCACGTAGGCGGGCAGGTTGTGCTCGCGCGCAACCTCGGCGCGCCAGGCCTTGAGGTTGATGAAGCGCACCTGCGCGTCCGGCCCCAGGTTGGCCGCGGCGGCCGGTGGGGCAGCGCTGCGGCGCGTGCGCCGGGCCGGCGTAGCGGCCGTGGATTCGCGCAGCTGCACCGGCGTCTGGCCCTTGAGGACCGGGCGCGAGCCATCGGTGAGGCTGAGCGTGTCGAAGCTGTGGCCGCTCTCCAGCATCACCTTGTGCAGGCCCACGGCGCCGGTGGCCAGCAGCTGGCGCAGCACGCCGCGCAACTGCGCCTCGGAGTAGTCCTTGCCCAGGCCGAAGGTGGAGAGCTGGTCATGGCCGAACTGCTTGACCTTTTCGGTGTCCTTGCCGCGCACGATGTCCATGATGTGCCCGGTGCCGAAGGTCAGGCCGCTGGCCTCGTGCACGCGGTAGATGGTGGACAGCAGCTTGCGCGCGGCGTCCGTGCCGTCCCACACCGCGGGCGGGCTGATGCAGTTGTCGCAGTTGCCGCATGTGGCCCCCACGCTCTGCACTTCGTGTCCTCGCTGCCCCCCAAGGGGGCTGCTCGCGCCTTGGGGCGGCCCGGCGGCGCTCGATGGCTCGCCATAGACTTCGCCGAAATAGCCCAGCAGCCGCACGCGCCGGCAATCGGTGGCCTCGGCCAGGGCCAGCAGCGCGTCGAGCTTGCCGCGCATGACCTGCTTGAATTCCTCGCCCGCCGGGCTTTCGTCGATCATGCGGCGCTGGTTCACCACGTCCTGCAGGCCGTAGGCCATCCAGGCGTCGGCCGGCAGGCCGTCGCGGCCGGCGCGGCCGGTTTCCTGGTAGTAGCCCTCGATGTTCTTGGGCATGTCCACGTGCGCGACGAAGCGCACGTCGGGCTTGTCGATGCCCATGCCGAAGGCGATGGTGGCCACCATCACGATGCCCTCCTCGCGCAGGAAGCGGTCCTGGTTCTGCTGGCGCACTTCGGGCGGCAGACCCGCGTGGTAGGGCAGCGATTTCAGGCCCGCGTCCACCAGCGCGGCGGACATTTCTTCGACGCGCTTGCGTGACTGGCAATAGACCACGCCCGCGTCTTCGGGGTGTTCGCGCTCGATGAAGCGCAGCAGCTGCGCGAGCGGCTCCTTCTTTTCTTCGATGCGGTAGCGGATGTTGGGCCGGTCGAAGCTGCTGACGAAGTGCTGCGCGCCTTCGAGCTGCAGCCGCTCGACGATATCGGCCCGCGTGAGCGCATCGGCCGTGGCGGTGAGCGCGATGCGCGGCACGCCGGCATAGCGCTCGTGCAGCACGGTGAGCGCGCGGTACTCGGGACGGAAGTCGTGGCCCCACTGGCTCACGCAGTGCGCCTCGTCGATGGCGAACATCGACAGTTGCCCGCGCTGGTGCAGGCCGTCCAGCAGCTCCAGGAATCGCGGCGTGGTCAGCCGCTCGGGCGCGGCGTAGAGCATGGTGATGTCGCCGCGCGCCACGCGCTTTTCCAGCTCCTGCGTCTGCTGCCAGTCGAGCGTGGAATTGAGGTAGGCCGCATCGACGCCCGCCTCGTGCAGCGCGCCCACCTGGTCGTGCATGAGCGCGATGAGCGGCGAGACGACGATGGCCACGCCCTGCCCCGCATCGCGCCGCACGATGGCCGGCACCTGGTAGCACAGCGACTTGCCGCCGCCCGTGGGCATCAGCACCAGGGCGTCGCCGCCGGCGATCACGTGCTCGACGATGGCCTGCTGGGGGCCGCGGAACTGGTCATAGCCAAAGACGTCGTGCAGAACGAAATGCGCGGGGGACAAAATCGAATACTCTCTTTTTGATAGCAAATCGCCCTAGTGGAATATGCGCTAGAGGCCGATTGGATGGAAATTTCCCGGCCCCGCCGCGCCAGGCGCCCACCAGGAAAGGCGCTTATTGTGCGCCGGCCCCGCGAACCCACCACCGACCGGCGGCCCCCAACGATTCGCAACGCGAATGGATCGCTCCGATTATTCAATTGGACGCGAATCGCTGCGCCGGACAAGATGCCTTCAGCCCCGGCACAGGGGCATGGCCTACCGACCCAGGAGACAAACGACATGAAGCACCTCATCCCGGCCCTGCTGGCAGCCTGCGGCCTGGCCGCCGCCGTGGCGCCCGCACGGGCCCAGCAGCCGCCGTACCCCAACGCCCCCATCACCCTGATCGTGCCGTTCGCGGCCGGCAGCGGCACGGACTCGGTCGCGCGCACCGTCGGGCAAAAGCTCGCGGAGCGCCTGAAGCAGCCGGTGCTGGTGGACAACAAGCCCGGCGCCAACGCGCAGGTGGCCGCGCAGATCGCGGCCAAGGCCAAGCCGGACGGCTACACGCTGTTCATGACGACCAACACGTCGCACTCGGCCAACCCGGCGCTCTACAGCCACCTGAAGTACGACCCCATCAAGGACTTCACGCCGGTGGCGCGGGTGGGCGAGCTGCCCTTCGCGCTGGCGGTGCACCCCGGCGTGCCGGCGAAGACGCTGGCCGAGCTGATCGACTACGCGCGCGCCAACCCGGGCAAGCTGAGCTACGCCACGCCCAACAGCACCTCGCTGGTGGCGATGGAGAGCATCAAGCACATCGCCCAGGTCGATGTGCTGAGCATCCCCTACAAGTCCAGCCCCCAGGCCATGACGGACCTGGTGGGCGGGCAGGTGCAGGTCTACGTGGCCGACCTGGGTTCGGGCAAGAGCATGCTCACCAGCGACAAGGTGCGCACGCTGGGCATCACCACCACGCAGCCCTCGCCCCTGCTGCCGGGCGTGCCGCCGATCGGGCAGACGGTGAAGGGCTTCGACCTCACGTCCTGGAACGGCATCTTCGGGCCGGCCGGCATGCCGCCGGCCATCGTGAACCGCCTGAACACGGAGCTGCAGGCCGTGCTGGCCGAAAAGGACACGCAGGACAAGCTCGCGCAGATCGGCTTCCAGGTGTGGCCCAGCAAGACGCCGCAGGAATTCGCGACCTACGTGGCCGACCAGCTGGCCCACTGGCGCACGCTGATCCAGCAGGCCCGCATCCAGCCCGAATGAACGACACCCCCCTGAGCGGCGTTGCCGCTTCCCCCTTGTTCTCGCATCGCTGCGCGCTGCGGGAAGGGGGGACGACGCCAGCGCGGCGGGGCGGCCCTTGCGCGGCGTCTGCTCGCGCGGGCCGCACCGGTGGCACCGGCCGCTGCCCCTGTCAGACGTTCTGGAGAATGGCATGACCGACAACACGCATAGCACTTCACGCACCGGCCCCCTGGCGGGCGTGCGGATCCTGGACCTGACCTCGGTCATCATGGGCCCGTTCGCCACGCAGATCCTCGCCCAGCTGGGCGCGGAGGTCATCAAGGTGGAAACGCCCGACGGCGACAACATGCGCCACGTGGGCCCCATGCGCCACCCCGGCATGGGCCACATCTTCCTGCATGCCAACGCGGGCAAGCGCAGCATCGCGCTGGACCTCAAGCACCCGGAGGGCCGCGAGGCCGCGCTGCGGCTGGCCGAGCGCTGCGACGTGCTCATCAGCAACGTGCGCCCGCAGGCCCTGGCGCGGCTGGGCCTGGACCCGGCCAGCGTGGCCGCGCGCAACCCGCGCCTCATCCACGTGAGCTGCTGCGGCTTCGACCAGGAGGGCCCCGACGCGGCGCGCCCGGCCTACGACGACCTGATCCAGGGCGCCACCGGCATCCCGTGGCTCATGCAGCGCTACGGCGCGCCCGAGCCGGCCTATGCGCCGACCACGCTGTCGGACCGCGTGACCGGGCTGCATGCGGTGTACGCGGTGACGGCGGCGCTCTATGCCCGCGAGAAGACGGGCCAGGGCCAGGCCATCGTCGTGCCCATGTTCGAGGCCATGGCGCAGTTCATCCTGGGCGACCACATGGCGGGCCTGACCTTCGAGCCGCCGCAGGGCGAGGCCGGCTATGCCCGGCTGCTGACCACGCACCGCAAGCCCTATGCAACCGCCGACGGCATGCTCTGCGTGCTGATCTACAACGACAAGCACTGGCGCAGCTTCTTCACGGCCATCGGCGAGATCGGCGAGGCACAGGGCCTGGCGCAGGACCCGCGCTTTGCCACGCACGGCGCCCGCGCGGCGAACATCGATGCCGTCTATGCCGAGGTGGCGCGCATCCTGCGCACCCGCACCACGGCCCAGTGGCAGGCGCTGCTGGATGCCGCCGACGTGCCGCACATGCCGATGAACTCGCCGGCCGACCTGCTCACCAACCCGCAGCTGCGCGCCACGGGCTTCCTGCACGACAGCGTGCACCCCACCGAGGGGCCCATGCACGCCATGGCCCATCCCACGCGCTGGTCGGCCACCCCGCCGCCCCGCACCCTGGCGCCTGCGCCGCAACTGGGCGAACACACCCGCGCCCTGCTGGCCGAGGCCGGCTACACCCCCACCCAGATCGACGCCCTGCTCGCGCAAAACGCCTGCCACGCCGCCACCGGAGAACCCGCATGACCCTCGCCACCACCACCACCACCACCGCGCCCCGGTACCGCGTGCGCGCCGCCCAGGTGCCCAGCTACCAGCCCGCCAACCACCACCACACGCACAACCAGCGCCTGATCGGCCCCGAGACGGTGGGCGCGCGGCAGATGGAAGTGCTGCTGGGCACGCTGCACAAGGGCGGCGGCGCCCTGCCCCACGCCCATCCAGGCATCGAGCAGTCGTGCTACCTGCTCGAAGGCACGGCCCGCGCCGAAGTGGCGGGCGAAGCCTTCGACATGGTGCCGGGCGACATGTGCTTCTTTCCGGCCGACCAGATGCATGTCTTCACCGTGACCAGCGACACCCCCGTGAAGCTGCTGGTGATCTACAGCCCGCCCTACGGCGAATCGCCCGACAAGGTGATCCGGCCCGCCCCATGAACTTCGACCTCTCTCCCGAACACGCCCAGATCCGGGACGCGATCGAGCGCGTGTGCGCCCCGTTCGATGCCGATTACTGGCTGCGCCGCGACCGCGAAGGCGGCTTTCCGGAGGACTTCCACCGCGCGCTGGCCGACGCCGGCTGGCTGGGCATCGCCATGCCCGAGGCGTACGGCGGCGCCGGCCTGGGGATCCGCGAAGCCGCGCTGATGATGCACACGATCTCCGCCACGGGCGCGGGGCTGTCCGGCGCCTCGGCGGTGCACATGAACATCTTCGGCCTGCACCCGGTGGTGGTGTTCGGCACCGAAGCGCAGAAGGCGCGCTGGCTGCCGCCGCTGATCGCGGGCCGCGACAAGGCCTGCTTCGGCGTGACCGAACCCAACACCGGGCTGAACACGCTCCAGCTCAAGACCCGCGCGGTGCGGGAGGGCGACCATTACGTGGTGCACGGCCAGAAGGTCTGGATCAGCACCGCGCAGGTGGCCAACAAGATCCTGCTGCTGGCGCGCACCACGCCGGTGGAGCAATGCCGCGGCACCGAGGGCTTGAGCCTGTTCTACACCGACCTGGACCGCAGCACCGTCGAGGTGCGCGAGATCGACAAGCTGGGGCGCAAATGCGTGGATTCGAACCAGGTGTTCATCGACGGCCTGCGCATTCCGGTGGAAGACCGGGTGGGCGAGGAAGGCCAGGGCTTTCAATACATCCTGCACGGCCTGAACCCCGAGCGCATCCTGATCGCCAGCGAGGCCGTGGGCCTGGGCCGCGCGGCGCTGGCGCGCGCCGCGGGCTATGCCAGGGAGCGCGAGGTGTTCGGCCGCCCCATCGGCCAGAACCAGGGCATCCAGCACCCGCTGGCCCTGTCGTGGATGGAGCTGGAGGCCGCGCACCTCATGGTGCAGAAAGCCGCATGGCTGTACGACCAGCACCTGCCGTGCGCGGCCGAGGCCAATGCCGCCAAGTACCTGGCGGCCGAGGCCGGCTACCACGCCTGCGAGCGCGCCATCTTCACCCACGGCGGCATGGGCTACGCCAAGGAATACCACGTGGAGCGCTACCTGCGCGAGTCATGGATACCGCGCCTGGCGCCGGTGAGCCCGCAGCTCATCCTGTGCTTCATCGCCGAGAAGGTGCTGGGCCTGCCGAAATCCTATTGAACGGCCGCAAGCCGGTGCCGGCGCTGCGGGCCGCGCTGGCATCATCGCCGCCATGAAACTGCACCTCCTGCGCTACTTCGCCGTGCTGGCCGAGGAACTGCACTTCGGCCGGGCGGCCGAGCGGCTGGCCATCACGCAGCCGCCGCTCAGCTCGGGCATCAAGGCGCTGGAGGACGAACTGGGCGTGCGGCTGTTCGAGCGCACGAGCAAGCAGGTGGCGCTCACGCCCGCCGGCCATGCCTACCTGGCCGAGGTGCGCGTGGCGCTCGACCGCGTGGCCCGCGCCGGCGAGACGGCCCGCGCCCGTGGCCGCTGGGCAGCGCGGCCGGCTGGACATCGGCTTCACCGGCTCCATGGTGTACCGCGACATGCCCGCCATCGTGCGCGCCTTCGGCGAGCGCGCGCCGGGCATCGAGGTCAACCTGCGCGAGATGTCCTCGGGCGAGCAGCTCGAAGCCCTGCTGCACCGGCAGTTGCATGCCGGCTTCATCAATGCCAGCGTCGTGCCAGCGCCCCTGCGCAGCCTGCCGCTGGCCGAGGACCATTTCGTGGCCTGCCTGCCGCAGGACCACACCCTGGCGGGCCAGGCGGAAGTCGACCTGCGTAGCCTCGCCGACGAGACCTTCGTGATGTTCGCGCGCGACGTGGCGCCGGCCAACCACGACAACGTCATCGCCCTCTTCCACCGTGCCGGCATCCACCCCCACACGCGCCACGCCACCCGGCAATGGCTCACCGTGGTGGCGCTGGTGGCCATGCGCATGGGCGTGGCCCTGGTGCCGGCCTCGATGGCGCAGGCGGCCGTCCAGGGCGTGCGGTTCGTGCCCATCGCCCACCTGGAGCATCCGACCGTCGGGGTTCTGGCATGGCATGGGGACGCGTTGACCCCGGTGCTGCAGACCTTCCTCGACGTGGCCGGGCACGGCAAGGGTTGACGCGGCTTCCTACAATCGGGGGATGACTCCGCTCCACTACACCCGCGCCCGACAGCTACCCGACATCCTGGCCCGCCGCATCGCCATCCTCGACGGCGCCATGGGCACCATGATCCAGCGCTTCAAGCTGGGCGAGGCCCAGTACCGCGGCGAGGGCTACAGCGGCCCGGACGGCGCGGGCGACCGGTTCAAGGACTTCCCGCGCGACGTGAAGGGCAACAACGAGCTGCTGAGCCTCACGCGGCCGGACGTGATCCGCGACATCCACGAGCGGTATCTGGCCGCCGGCGCGGACCTGATCGAGACCAACACCTTCGGCGCCACGACCATCGCGCAGGAGGACTACAAGATGGCCGATCTCGCGCGCGAGATGAACCTGAAATCGGCGCAGCTGGCCCGTGCCGCCTGCGACAAATACTCAACGCCCGACAAGCCCCGCTTCGTGGCCGGCGCCCTGGGCCCCACGCCCAAAACGGCCAGCATCAGCCCCGACGTGAACGACCCGGGCGCACGCAACGTCGATTTCGAGCAGCTGCGCGCGGCCTACTACGAGCAGACCGAGGCCCTGGTCGAAGGCGGCTCCGACGTGCTGCTGGTCGAGACCATCTTCGACACGCTCAACGCCAAGGCGGCCCTCTTCGCCATCGACGAGTTCTTCGAGAAAAGCGGCGAGCGCCTGCCGCTCATCATCAGCGGCACGGTGACCGACGCCTCCGGCCGCATTCTCTCGGGCCAGACGGTGACGGCCTTCTGGCACAGCGTGCGCCACGCCCGCCCACTGGCCATCGGCCTGAACTGCGCCTTGGGCGCCACCCTGATGCGCCCCTACATCCAGGAGCTGAACCGGGTGGCGGAAGACACCTTCATCAGCTGCTACCCCAATGCGGGCCTGCCCAACCCGATGAGCGACACGGGCTTCGACGAAACGCCCGAGGTGACCAGCCGGCTGGTGCATGAATTCGCCGCCGAAGGGCTGGTCAACATCGTGGGCGGCTGCTGCGGCACCACGCCGGACCACATCGCGGCCATCGGCCAGGCCGTGGCGCCCGTGCCGGCGCGCAAGCTGTTCTACCCCGAAGCCGCCTGATCCCAAGGGAGCCGGCTCGGCCCCATTCGAAGCCCCTGGCCCCGGCACGGGCCTGCGGCCACCACCGGGCGATGCAAGACACGCCGCTTTCCTACCGGGCGGCCGCGTGTTCGCCCTTACGATCCGCCGTCCTCACTCCGATGGGCTACCGTGCGGTCTTTGCGCATCCAACTGCTTCTTTTCTGGGCCTTTCTGCTGGCCGCCTGTGCCCTGGTCGCGGCCATCATCGTGGTGCTCTACCAGACGGGCTCGGGCGCCCAGGTGGCGTCCAGCCGGGCACGCGCCGCGCAGGCCTGCGAGGACATCGCCACGCGCTACGCCAAGTCGGTGCCCACCGTGCCGGCCGACAGCCCCCAGACCGACCTGCTGCGCGTGCTGCTGCACGTGGTGCTGCTGGAAGTGCCGCAGGTGGAAGGCGGCGTGTGGCGCGCCGGCAGCGGCATGCTGGCCTACGCCTACCCCACCTATGAAGGCAGCGGCGTCAAGATCGACGTGCCGGCCGCCGAGCAGCCGCTCATCGTCGAGTCGGCCAAGCAGGCCGGCAGCACCGGCCAGCCCATCGTGAACCTGGTGCGCGGCAGCCGCGAGGTGCTGGTCGTCGCGGCCTGCCCCCTGGCCGCGCACCCCGGCACCGCGGTGTGGACCATGACGCGCGCCC
>NZ_BAAJYR010000074.1:0-15349 GCF_057546605.1 Acidovorax sp. KPB24-03
GGTGGCGCCACCGGCTGCCGAGTCCGCATCGGCGGCCAGCACACCGGCGAGTGCCGCGCCCGCTGCGGTGGCGGGCAACGGGACGGGCGCCGCTCCCGTGCCTTCCGTCTCGCCCATGCAGGACTACCTGCCCACGCAACTGGCCGTGCGGGCCCGTCAGGTGGACTTCCAGGGCCGCACGCTGCACGGCGTGGTCATGGGCGGCTCGCGCGAGGGCAGCACCTGGCGCACCAACGTGGACGCCCAGGAGCTGAACGGCTACGTGGAGTTTCGCCAGGGCGCGGGCAGCGGGCCCGATGCGGGCTCCGGCCGGGTGTTCGCCCGCCTGTCGCGCCTGGCGGTCCCGCAGAGCGATGCCAAGGAGGTGGATGAACTGCTGGCCGAAGAACCGGCCGCCGGCGCCGGCACGCTGCCGTCGCTGGACATCGTGGTGGACGATTTCGTGCTGCGTGGGCGCCGCCTGGGCCGCATCGAGATCGAGGCGCAGAACCGCGGCGGCGACGGCGCTCCGCGCGAGTGGCGGCTGTCCAAGTTCAACATCGTCACGCCCGAGGCCACGCTCACGGCCAACGGCAACTGGGCGCTGCTGGGCAGCGACGGCGCCGCCGATGCGCGTCGCCGCACGGTGATGAACTTCAAGCTCGACATCCGCGACTCGGGCGATCTGCTCACGCGTTTCGGCATGGCCGACGTGGTGCGCCGCGGCAAGGGCCGCATGGAGGGGCAGGTCGCCTGGATGGGTGCGCCGCTCACGCCGGACTACCGCACCATGTCGGGCCAGATGAACGTCAACGTCGAATCGGGCCAGTTCCTCAAGGCCGATCCGGGCCTGGCCAAGCTGCTGGGCGTGCTCAGCCTGCAGTCGCTGCCGCGCCGGCTCACGCTCGACTTCCGCGACGTGTTCAGCGAAGGCTTCGCGTTCGACTTCGTGCGCGGCGACGTGCGCATGGAGCAGGGCGTGGCCACCACCAACAACCTGCAGATGAAGGGCGTGAACGCCGCCGTGCTGATGGAAGGCAGCGCCGACCTGGACCGCGAGACGCAGGACCTGCACGTGGTCGTGGTGCCCGAGATCAACGCCATGACGGCCTCCCTGGTGGCCACTGCCATCAATCCGGTGGTCGGCCTGGGCAGCTTTCTCGCGCAGGTCTTTCTGCGCGGGCCGCTCATCCAGGCGGCCACGCAGGAGTTCCGCATCGACGGCACCTGGACCGATCCGCGCATCGAGCGCGTGCCCCGGCGCAAGCTGGGCAGCGCCGACCCCGCCGTCCGGCCGCCCACGGCCGAGTCCCCCACCGGAGACAAATCATGATGAAAGCCGCCGCATTGCAAATGGTGTCGGGCCTGCACGTGCCCGGCAATCTCGAGCAGGCCCGCCACCTGCTGGAGCAGGCCGCCGCCGAAGGCGCCGAGCTGGCCGTGCTGCCCGAGTATTTTTGCGCCATGGGCGCGCGCGACACCGACAAGCTCGCGCTGCGCGAGCCCTACGGCGAAGGCCCCATCCAGCGCTTTCTGGCCCAGGCGGCCCGGGAGCTGGGCCTGTGGGTGGTGGGCGGCACGCTGCCGCTGCAGTGCGAAAGCCCGCACCAGGTGCGCAACACCTCGCTGGTGTTTTCGCCCCAGGGCGAGTGCGTGGCCCGCTACGACAAGATCCACCTGTTTCGCTTCGACAACGGGCGCGAGCGCTTCGACGAGGCCGCGGTGATCGAGGCGGGCAACACACCCGTGCGCTTCGAGCTGACCGCGCGCGACGGCACCCGTTGGCGCGTGGGCCTGTCCGTCTGCTACGACCTGCGTTTTCCCGAGCTGTACCGCCAGCATGCGCGGGCCGGGGCCGACCTGCTGCTGGTGCCCAGCGCCTTCACCCACACCACGGGCGAGGCCCATTGGGAGTTGCTGCTGCGCGCCCGCGCGGTGGAGAACCTCGCCTATGTGCTGGCGCCGGCGCAGGGCGGCCTGCACGAGAACGGCCGCCGCACCTGGGGCCACAGCATGGTGGTCGATCCGTGGGGCGCCGTGCAGGCGCAGGTGGCCGAAGGCCCGGGCGTGGCCCTGGGCGTGCTCGATGCGGTGCGGCTGCAGCAGGTGCGCCAGCAGCTGCCGGCGCTGGACCACTGCATCCTGTGACCGAGGGCGAGCCGTTCCTGTGGCCCTGGCACCGCTGGCGCAGCGCATGGAAGCGCTGGTCGCTGTGGGCCCTGCTCGTGCTGCTGGTGGCGGGCATGCTGGTCACCCAGGTGTGGCTGGCCGGCCGCTACGAGGCGAGCGAGGTGCAGAACCGCCTGGACCGCGACGCCGCCGATGCCGTGGCCGACATCCGCCAGGGCTTCGCCCACAACCTGCAGAACCTGCAGGCGCTGCACGTGGGCACACCGGACCTGGCGAGCTGGGAGTCGCGCGCGGCGGCCTTGCTGAGCGTGCGCCGCGAACTCGTGCGGCTGGAATGGCGCAGCCCCACGCTGGAAGTGCGGGCCCATGTCGAGACCCCGTACCGCCCGGTGCAGTGGGACGCCGAGATGCGCAGCGGCATGCATTCCAACATCGCGCTGGCGTGCGCCAACGCGCGCCGCGTGTCGGGGCCGTCGTACTCCGGCAGCTACTTCCAGCCCCAGGGCGATGGCCGCGGCTCCGAAATGATGGAGCTGTGCCTGCCCCTCATGCAGGATGGCCGCAACGAAGGCTTCGTGGTGGCCACCTACTCGCTGCACAACGTGCTGATCGACCTGGTGGTGCCCAGCCTCAAGCGCGGGCAGGAGGTGTCGTTCACCGAAGCCGATGGCACCCGCCTGGCCATGGTGGGGGCCAGCCGGCGCGGCACGCGCCTGTTCAGCGCGCAGCAGCTGTTCGACCTGCCGGGCGCCACGCTGGTCCTGCGCATGGACAGCTGGCACAGCGCGCCCAGCGTGTTCCCCAATGTGCTCACCGCGCTGGTGACCGCCATGTCGATCGCCCTCGTCACCGTGCTGGTCGTGCTGGTGCGCGACAACCGGCGCCGGCTGCGCGCCGAGCGCGACTTGGGCGACGCGCTGGCGTTCCGCAAGGCCATGGAGGACTCCCTGGTGACCGGGCTGCGCGCGCGGGACCTGCAGGGGCGCATCACCTATGTGAACCCGGCCTTCTGCGAGATGGTGGGCTTCACCGCGCAGGAGTTGCTTGGCCAGAGCGCCCCGGTGCCCTACTGGCCGCCCGAGTTCGCCGACGAGTACCGCCAGCGCCAGGCGATCCGCCTGTCCAGCCTGCACCCGCCGCCGCGCGAAGGCTACGAATCCACCTTCATGCGCAAGGACGGCGTGCGGTTTCCGGTGCTCATCTTCGAGGCGCCGCTCATCAACGCGCAGGGCCTGCACACGGGCTGGATGAGCGCGTTCCTGGACGTGAGCGAGCAGCGCCGCGTCGAGGAAATGTCCCGCGCCTCGCAAGAGCGCCTGCAGGCCACCGCGCGGCTGGCCACCGTGGGCGAGATGGCATCGCTGCTGAGCCATGAGCTGAACCAGCCGCTGGCCGCCATCTCCAGCTACGCCTCGGGCTCGCTCAACCTGCTGCCGCCGGGCGGCGGGCCGCCGCAGGAGCCGCTGCACGACGTGCACGTGGCGCTGCAGCGCATCGCGCAGCAGGCCGAGCGCGCGGGCCGCGTGATCCGCAGCGTGCACGACTTCGTGCGGCGGCGCGATCAGTCGCGCGAGGTGGTCTCGGTGCACGACCTGCTGGAGGCCGTGATGCCGCTGATCCGCCTGCAGGCGCGCAAGCTCGAAGTCTTCGTGAAGATCTCGGTGGACGCCGACCTGCCCCCGGTGCTGTGCGACCGCACCATGGTCGAGCAGGTGCTGCTGAACCTGGCGCGCAATTCCATGCAGGCCATGGACGACCCCGCCACGCCCCAGCGCATCCTGGAGCTGCGCGTGCGCCGCGCCGCATCGAATGCGCACAATGCCTGGCTGGAGTTCATGGTCATCGACCGGGGCTGCGGCATCGCGCAGGACGTGGGCGAGAAACTCTTCACCCCCTTCTTCACCACGCGGCCCGAGGGGATGGGCCTCGGCCTGAGCCTGTGCCGCACCGTGGTCGAGCAGCACGGCGGCTTCCTGGGCCACGCGCCCAACGAGCCCCGTGGTACGGTATTCACTTTCACCCTGCCTGCTGCCAGCGCGGACAGCAGCCACCCCTGATGGAACCCGTCTCCAACGCCACCGTTTACATCGTCGACGACGACTCGGGCGTGCGCGAAGCGCTCGCCTGGCTGCTGCGATCGCGCCGCCTGCCCAGCGAGTCCTTCGACAGCGCCGAAGCCTTCGAAGCCATGCTCGACGAGCGTCCGCCCGCGCGCCAGCCCTGCTGCCTGCTGCTGGACGTGCGCATGCCGGGCATGAGCGGCCTGGCGCTGTTCGACCGGCTGGCCGAGCGCCGCCTGATCGATGCGATGCCGGTGATCTTCCTCACCGGCCATGCCGACGTGCCCACCGCCGTGGCCACCGTCAAGCGCGGGGCCTTCGACTTCTGCGAGAAGCCGTTTTCCGACAACCTGCTGGTGGACCGCATCGAGCAGGCCCTGGCCCAGTCCGCGCAGCACATGGAGCAGGTGCGCCAGCACAGCGACCTGCAGGTGCGGCTGTCGGAGTTGACGGAGCGCGAGCGCGACGTGATGCGCCTGGTGGTCGAGGGGCTGCCCAACAAGCTCATCGCCGACCAGCTGGACATCAGCGTGCGCACGGTGGAAGTGCACCGCGCGCGCGTGTTCGACAAGATGCAGGTCAAGTCGGCGGTGGAACTGGCGAACCTGCTGCGCGCCGCGCACTGAATGAACGCCACAGGGCGCCGAAGCGCCCTGTGAAAGCCACTCCCGCCGCGGTGCACGGGCGGGGCGGCGGCGGGGCCGGCCGGCGGTCAGCCCGGCTGGCGTTCGCCCACGAAGATTTCCACCCGGCGATTGCGCGCGCGGCCGTCGTTCGTGTCGTTGGTGGCGATCGGCTGGTGCGAGCCGCGGCCCTCGACCTGGATGCGTCCGCCGTTCACGCCCCGCGTCGTCAGGAAGTTGCGGGTGCTGGCCGCGCGGTCCATCGACAGGGGGTTGTTGATGGCATCGCTGCCGGTGGAGTCCGTGTGGCCCACGATGCGCACTTCGGTGTTGGGGTTGTTGCGAAGCCCCTCGGCGAAGCGCTCCAGCACGGGGGCGAAGTTGGACTGGATGTCCGAGCGGTTCGTGGCGAACGAGATGTCGCTCGGAATGTCCAGCTTGAGCTGGTTGTCGGCGGTCTGCGTCACCACCACGCCCGTGCCCTGGGTGACCTGCTGCATCTCGCGCTTTTGCCGCTCCATGTGCTGCGACCAGATGTAGGTGCCCAGGGCCCCCACACCCGCCCCGACGACGGCCCCCGTGCCCGCCCGGCCGCCGGTGGCGGAGCCGATGACCGCCCCGGCCACCGCGCCCACGCCGGCGCCCGTCGCGGTGCGCCGCTGGGTATCGTCCATGTTGGCACAGCCGCTCACGAGCAGAACGGCGGCAGTGGCGCCGATGAGAATCTTGTTGCGCATGGGATCTTCCTTTCCTGGTTGTTCTGCTGACGCCGGCCGTGGTGATGGCCTTGCGAACCGCACGCTTCGTGCACGCGACGTCAGGGACTTTGAGGACGCCCATTGTTCGCCGGTGCCTGGCTGATCCAGGTAGGACCAGTTCGTCAACTGGATCGGGCCTGGCGGCTGGCGCAGGGAACCTCGGAATTCATCAGGCGTCGGCCTGGGGGGATGTGCTTTTGATGGCCCATTGGGCGAAGCGGTCGGATCGAGCCACCAACACGATCCCGAGCAAAAGGCCCACCCCGTTGGAGAAAAGATCTGCCTTGGCTTCCAGCGCCAGCCCATCGAAAAAAGAGCGGCTTCCTCCCATCAGCAGGGCCTGGAAGAAGAACCAGACGACATTGAGCAATCCCTGTGCAAAGAACCAAAGGCCGATCAAGGCACAGCCCACACGGGCGGCCTCTGCGGGTTGGAGGCGGACGTGGTTTTCAAACCGTGTTCTTGGAAGCAGCAGATGGGCGGTCCACAGGGGAAAGATCCAAAGCAGTACGGCAGCGGCTAGGTACAGCGCAGCCACCACCCAGGTTTCCACGGAGGGGTTGTCGAGCGGCATCCCTTTCAGGATGGGCAGGAGTGCCAGGTACCGGACGGCAGTCACACCGAGCCATAGCGCGAAAATGCGCAGGCCCACGCCAAGCATTTGCTGGGGAGTCATCGATGGTCTTTCTGGGAGAGGGAGCAGAGGTGGTGCGCCGCGAATGCTTTACTTCGGCGTGCCGTCGTCCTCTTTCTTGGGTGTTGGCGTAGCGTCCTGGGGCGGCGGCTCCCCCCCCTTGCGCCCCGAGAACATCGTCCACCACACAATGGCGACGAGAACGACCAGCGCCAGCAATGCTTCAAGCAAAATCAGCCCCATGAAATTCCGTCTCCTGCGCCTTGTGACAACGGCGCTGATTGTAGGAACCCTGGTGGCCTGCTCCACCACGCCCCTGCCGCCTTCCACGCCTTTGCCTCCCGGTGCCTCGCTGCCACCGGGCGTGCCGGGTGCCCCCCTGCCGCCCGAACCGCCCGGGCCGCTGCCGCCCCCGATGGCGCAGCCGAAAAGCCGCTGGATACCGGTGCATTGGGCGGAATTGCCCGGTTTTGCCGAAGATTCCCTGCACGAAGCCTGGAACGCCTGGATCAAGAACTGCGAGCGTCCCGCGCCGGCCTTCGCGCCGCTGTGCGGCGAGGTGCGCCGCCTGTCCATCGCCAGCGCCGACGAGCAGCGTGCCTGGATGGTGGCGCGGCTGCAGCCCTACCGCATCGAGGCCGCCGACGGCGCGGTGGACGGCATGCTCACCGGCTACTACGAGCCCTATCTGGACGCGGCGCGCCAGCCCGGCAACGGCTTCAACGTGCCGCTGTACCGGCTGCCCGCAGGGTACGGCGCGCGCAAGCCCTGGTACACACGCCAGCAGATCGACACGCTGCCCGAAGCGCAGGCGGCGCTGGCCGGCCGGGTCATCGCGTGGGTGCGCGATCCGGTCGAGGCGCTGGTGGTGCACATCCAGGGCTCGGGCCGGCTGCGGGTGCAGGAGGCCGATGGATCGGTGACGCTGCTGCGCGTGGCGTTCGCCGGCACCAACGACCAGCCCTACCAGAGCGTGGGCCGGTGGCTGCTCGACCAGGGCCTGGTGCGCGATGCGACCTGGCCCGGCATCCGCGCCTGGACGCTGCAGAACCCGCAGCGCGTGCAGGAGATGCTGTGGGCCAATCCGCGCTATGTGTTCTTCCGCGAGGAGCCGCTCAACGCCATGGATGCCGGCTTCGGGCCCAAGGGCGCGCAGGGCGTGGCCCTCACGCCCGGCCGCTCGATCGCGGTGGACCGCCAGAGCATTCCCTACGGCACGCCGGTGTGGCTGGCCTCCACCGGCCCGCAGGTGCAGTTGCAGCGCCTGGTGATGGCGCAGGACACGGGCTCGGCCATCGTGGGCGCGGTGCGGGCCGATTACTTCGCGGGCTGGGGCCCGGAGGCGGGCGAACTGGCGGGGCGGCTCAAGCAGGGCCTGCGGCTCTGGGCGCTGTGGCCGCGCTGACACCCGCGCGTTCACGACGTTTCAGCACGTTTCAGCCGGCTTCCCTGCGGCCGGCCGGGAAGGCCCTCCACAATGGGACGTGACAGTCCCTTCGTGGCCTGGCCAGGATGGTGGCCTCACCTCACTCAACTCCCAAGGAGAACCGCATGACCGCTGACCGATGGCTGCGCACTGCCGCGCATGGCACCCTTCCTTTGCTGGCCGCCCTGCTGGGCGCCTGTGCGCCCCTGGGCACGACGCACGCCCAGGCTCCTGCGGGGCCGGACCTGCGCGCCGACACCGCGGCCCGCTTCCTGGCCTTCGCCCCGGCCAGGAACCCGGAACCCGCGATGACCGACGCCCCCGCGCTGGCCTTCGGCGTGCGGGTGCCCGGCACGTCCGCCGCGGCGCCGTTCACCATGACGATGGACACCGGCTCGACCGGCGTCGTCGTCTCGGCCACCGACCTGCCCGGTTTTTCCGCGCAGGAGGCCGAGTCGGGCGTGAAGGGGTGGGAGTTCCTGTCCAGCAGCAAGCGGCTGTGGATCGGCCGCTGGGTGCCGCGGGAACTGGTCTTTCGCGATCCCGCCGGGGGCGAGGTGGTGGCGCGCGTGCCCGTGCTGGCGGTGCAGGAGGAGATCATCTGCCCCGGCTGGAGCGAAAAGGCCAACGTGCCCACCTGCGAAAAGCCCGAGAAGACCACCGCCCAGCCGCGCGGCATCGCCTACATGGGCGTGGGCTTCGGGCGCGAGCACGACGGCCAGCCGCAAGGTACGCCGGACAAGAACCCGCTGCTGAACATCGTCTCCATCGACGGCCAGCCCGTGGCGCCCGGCAGCATGCGCGGCGGTTTCATCGTGACGGCCAAGGGCGTGCACGTGGGCCTCACGCGCGCCAACACCGCGGGCTTTTCGTACGTGAAGCTCCAGGGCCGAAGCCTGAACGCCGCGGGCCAGCCGGCCTCCAGCGACCCGCGCGACTGGCCCCAGGCGGGCATGGCCGTGTCGGTCAACGGCGCGGCCTCGCAGACGGGCGCGGTGCTGGTCGATACCGGCATTGCCCAGATGTACCTCACGGTGTCCAACCCGTCGGCATTGCCGACCACGGCCATTCCCAACCCGAGCCGCAAGGGCGCCATGGCCACGGGGCTGGTGGCCGGCACGTCGGTGCAGGTGTCGTTCCCCGACGATGCCGCGCCCGTGGCGCAGTACACCTTCCAGGTGGGAACGCCCCAGGCCCCCACGGCGGTGATCGTCACCCGGCCCTCGGCGCAGGCGTTCGTCAACACCGGCCGGCACCTGCTGCGCCAGCATGACGTGCTGTTCGATGCCGATGGCGGCTGGTTCGGGCTGCGCCGCAGCCAGTAACGTGGCGATGCCGGGTTCAAGCCTGGCGCGGACCGGTGCCAGTGGCGGCACGCTGCATGTCGAATCGCAGCGGAAAGTCGGTCAGTTGGTGGCCCGATGCATCCCGGACCTCGTAACGGACGTTGGGATTGCCGCTGAATGGCACATCCCAGCGGTCGCCAGCGTACTTCACACCGTCCCTGATGACATCATCGGGAGCGCGGAGCCTCTGGGCTTTGAACTGCTCCACGATCGGCAATCGATTGTCGATCAGGGCTTGTTGCCGCAGTGCCTCGATGTCCAGCGCTGCGGCCTGCGTGCCCGCAGGCTTGGTGTGGGCGACGCCACCACCTGACGCACCCAGCAACTTGCGGTGCATGGGAAGTGCGTCCCGCACGAGGGTGGGTGAGGCAAAGGTGGCCCATGGGTCCACGACGATATCCTGCTCGGATTTCTGCCCCCGGATCACGACGAACACGTGATTTCCCTTCGGCCTCCCATCCACGATGTCGATTCTGGCGTTCTTGAGGGCGGGATTCTGCGAAAGCAGTTGATAGGTCAGACCGGCGTGTTCATCACAGTTGCCACTTTGATATTGAATGGCGTTGGTCGCACGGATGGTGGGATTTTGGTATTGGAATGCGAGAGGGTCGACCGCAGGACGCTGTCTCCAGCAGTGGCCGCGATGTCTTTGATCTGGTTGCCGGCACCGTCGGGCATCAGCGCTTTGACCAGGTCGATGGCCTCCCGTGCTGCGGCCAGGTGCGCGGCAGTTTCAGGCGATATCGACCGCAGTTGGTGCTTCATATCGGGCATCTGAGTTTTGACGCCAGGATGCGTCGTGGACAGCGCATTGGCTTGGCTCAACTGGTCTGGTGACAGCTCAATGAATTGGTCGGAGCGCAACAGTCCTGGGAGCAGTTCCTTTGCTGGAACCAGGACGGTGTTCTGGGCATCATCGAACGTGATGTAGGTATCGAGCCGATGAGGTTCTGATGAAAGAGGCGACGCGTTATCGACTTGCTTGAGCAACGGGGTCGCGCTGTCAAGCAGCCGTCTCCTGGCGGCTTTCGCCTCGGAGATATGGCTGTCGAGCCATGTTCTGGGCTCAGGCTCTGGCACTTTGCTGGATGAACCCCACCCCATGAATCCCCGCATGGTGCCGAGCATGGAGGAGTGCGACGACGAAGGCGGCCTGGACGGCAGGTGGTCGCTGCGGGGCCGGATGCCGCCACCGGCACTGGGATGGCGCGGGCTCCCGCCTGCCAGGGCGTGGGGTGCATTCCCGCTGGACGACGCGCCGCGCTGCGACGTCTTGGGTGGGGCCTCTCACTGCGCAGTCGCGCCTCGGGGGCTCTTGGCGTGGGAAAGGTGGTTGAGCTTCATGGATCTCTTCCCTTGGCGATCCTGCCACCCACCGTCAGGCGGCAGTTTGCCAGTGAGGCCAGGATAAAGCGGGCGCCAGAACGCGAAGCGGTGCCCACCGAAGCATTGCAAGGGCGTGCGAACCGATTCGCCCGGGCTTGCAGTGGCCTGCGGGGTGCGGCACGGCCCGAAGGATCGTGTAGCCTGCGCTTCCCATCAAAACTCTCGCCAGGCAAGGAGATCCCATGCCCATTCCGCTTCGCGCAGCGATCGCCTGCGCCGCCGCGCTGCTCGCCTGCGGTGCCGTACCCGCGCAGACGACGCCGTTGCCCACCGCCGCAGCGGCCACCGCCGGCCCCTCGCTGCGCCCGGGCACCGAATCGCGCTTCATCCGCCTGCATTCCCCGCCGGGAGAGGGCTGGTCTTCGCCCATGACGGATGCGCCGCGGCTGCGGTTCGAAGTCCGCATGCCGACGGACACCGGCGTGCTCGCGCCCCCCCCGGCCCTTCATCGTCACCCTGGACACGGGCTCCACCGGCGTGGTGATTTCCGCGGTCGATCTGCCCGGTTATTCGCGCAACGAGGAAGCGCGCCAGGCCAACGAAGGCTGGGAATACCGCTCCAGCAGCCGGCAGCTCTTGATCGGCCACTGGGTGGTGCGCGACGTCGTGCTCAACAGCGGCTGGAACGAAGTGATTGCCCGGGTGCCCGTGCTCGCGGTCGAAAAGGAAATCATCTGCCCGCGCTGGGACGAGAAGGCCAACCGGCCCGACTGCGAAAATCCCACGGACACCACGGAAAGCCCGGGCGGCATCGCCTACATGGGCGTGGGCTTCGGGCGCGAGCACGATGGCCAGCCGCAGGGCACGCCCGACAAGAATCCGCTGATCAACATCGCCGAGATCGACGGCAGCCCCGTCGCCCGGAGTGCGGTGCACGGGGGCTACGTCGTGACCAAGCACGCGATATACGTGGGCCTCACGCCCGACCAGGCCAAGGGGTTTCGGTTCATGAAGCTGCAGCCTGGCAGCCTGCTTGCGAATGGCCAGCCGGCCTCCAGCGATCCCCGTGACTGGCAGCAGGCCACCGTGGCCGTGTCGGTGGACGGCGGCGCGCCCGAAACCGGTCCCGTGCTGGTGGACACCGGCATCGCGCAGATGTACCTCACGGCCGCCGACCCGTCGGCGCTGCCCACGGCGCAGGTCGCCGACCCCACCCGCCGGGGCCGGCCGGTGACCGGCTTGAAAAACGGCACTCGGGTGCAGGTGATGTTCCCCGACGCGCAGGCGCCCGTGGCGCAGTACGATTTCCGAGTGGGGGATGCGGACGCGCCCCAGTCCGTGTTCGTGAACGCGCCGGGCCGCTTCAACTTCGTGGGCCGCCCCGCCTTCATGAACACCGGGCGCTACCTGTTGAAGCAGTTCGACCTGCTCTACGACGCCGAGGGCGGATGGTTCGGCCTGCGGCCCTCGCGGCGGTGAGCGCCTGGAGGGCGCGCGAGCGCTGCGTCCTCAGCGCTCCAGCGGTTGGCGCAGTCCGGTGCGCTGCATGTCGAATCGCAGCGGAAAATCAGTCAGCTGTTGGCCGGATTCATCCTGGACCTCGTAACGGACGTTGGGGTTGCCGCTGAACGGCACATCCCAGAGGCTTTTGCCATGGCCCAGGTAAATGGCGAGCCCCAATTCGCGATCAAAGCCCATCGCATGAAGGTACTGCTCGGAGAGCGGCGGATTTTCTTCGACCGTTCCTTGTTCCCTCAGTGCTTCATCGATATCCAGCGTTGGTGGTGAAACGGTGCCGGCGGGCTTCGTATGCCTGATGCCCTCCTGCCCTGCGTTGAGCAGGTCCCGGTGCATGGGAAGTGCGTCGACGACGAATGTCGGCGTGGCGAAGGGGGCCCAGGGGTCGACCACGATGTCCTGCTCGGGCGTCTGACCGCGGATCACGGCGAATACGTGATCGTGTCCCCCACCGGCACCATCGTGAACCATGTCGATCCTTGAGTTCTGGAGATCCGGGTTCTGTGAAAGAAGCTGAAAAGCCAGGCTTGCCTGGGCATTGCAGTTGCCGGCCTGGTACTTGATGGCGGCGCTCGCGCAGGTTGCGGGATCGCCCTTCCCCCGATATGCCATCGTTGAGCGAAAGCAGCTTTCTGCCCCTGTGGCCGCGATGTCCTTGATCTGATTGCCCGCGCCTGCGGGAAGAAGCGCCTTGACCAGATCGATCGCCTCCCGAGCCAAGGCCAGGTGGGTGGCCGCTGCGGGCGATATCACGCGCAATCGGGGCTCCATGTCGGGCATCAGGGGGGTGACGCCAGGGTGCGTTGTGGAAAGCACATTGGCTTGTGTCAGCCGTTGCGATGAAAGCTCGATGAATCGATCGGCGCGCAAGAGTCCGGGGTGCAGTTCCTTCGCGGGAACCACAACGGTGTGCTGGGCCGGGCCCTCCCCGGTGATGTAGGTATCGAGCGGGCAAGGCGTTTCTGGACATCGGAGCGTGCCGTGGACCTGCTGCAGCCCGGTTGCGCTGTCGAGCAGGCGGCTTCTGGCGGCCTTCGCCTCGGAGGCACTGCTGTCGAGCCATGCACCGGGCTCGGGCGGTGGCGCGATGCCGGATGAGCCCGTTTCCACCGGGCCGGGCACGCGCGACGGCGATTGGGTGGGGGAAATGGGCATTCCGCTGTCGCTGCGCGGGCGGATGCCGGCGCCGGGATTTGAAAGGCGTGAGACCCGGGCTGCCAGGCCCTGGGGTGCATGCCCGGCGGACGGTGCACTGCGCCGTGCTGCAGCGGCTGGGGGCTCTTTTTGCGCCGTCGGGGTTCTTCGGCCATCGGCGCCGGTGAGAGGGCTTGGCTTCATGGATATCTCTGCTTGGCAGTTCGTCTGGCGGATCAAAGCCACTGAATGGAGCTTTGCAACGGCGGTCATCGCGTTCGCGCTGGCGTCTCACTGCCGGACTCCCGTTCCACCGGTGCCCGCTGCATATCGAACCGGATCGGAAAATCAGTGAGCGCACGCCCAGAGGGATCTCTGACTTCATACCGGACGTTGGGATTGCCGCTGAAAGGCACATCCCAGAGATTCTCTTTTTCGATCAGAACTTGTGTGATCGCAGCGTCAGGTTCATGGTGGGCATGAAGCCGAAACGCCTCGGAAAGCGACGAGTGTTTTTCGATCGCACTTTGCCATTGGCTGTGCCGTTTCAGCGCCTGTTCGATGTCCATTGCGGGTGCAACGGTGCCAGCGGGTTTGGAGACCCTGATCTTTCCGCGCTCAGCGTCCAGCAGGGTCCGGTGCATGGGAAGCGCGTCTTGAACGAACGTTGGCGATGCAAAGGGGGCCCAGGCGTCCACGACGATGTCCTCCTCGGGCCTATCTCCTCGAATCACGGCGAACACATGCGCGACGTTTTGACTGACCTCCACGATATCGATCTGGTAATCCTTGAGCGCAGGATTCTGTGCAAGCAGGTGGAAGGCCAGGCTCGCATGGCCGTCGCAGTCGCCCCCCTGGAATTGGATGATGGAGTGCGCAAGATCTGCGACGCCGCGATGGTATTTAAACGACAGGCGGGAGCGAAGATGGCTTTCCCCTGCCGTTGCCAGCAAATCCTTGACCTGATTGCCGGCTCCGCTGGGAACAAGGGCTTTGACGAGATCGATCACTTCCCGTGCCGATGCCAGGCTGGCCGCTACGGCCGGCGAGATCACATGCAATCGCGGCTGCATGTCCGGCATCTGTGTGGCGATGCCGGGATGCGTGGTGGACAGGGCGTTGGCTCGGTCCAGTTGCCCGGGTGAAAGTTCGATGATCTTGTCGGAGCGCAAGAGCCCCGGGATCAACGCCTTGGCGGGAGCCAGAATGGCGTTTTGTGCCTGGCCGTCGGAGGTCAGGTACGTGTCAAGCTGGTAAGGCTGCGCAGCCAGGGGTGACGCGATGTGGAAAAGCTTGAGCAATGGGATCGCGCCGTCAAGCAGGCGTCTTCTTGCGGCGCTCGCTTCGGTGGCATTGGCGTTCAGCCAGGCTTTTGGGTCGGCCTCGATCGCGATCGGGTTGCGGGACGCACGGGCTTTCATCGCGCCGAGCACCGGGGATCGCGATGCAACCGGCGGCATCGGCAATGGATTGCTGCTGCGTGGGCGGATGTCTGCCCCGGCGTTTGAAAGGCGTGGCCCCCCACCTGTCAGGCCTTGAGGCGCATGCGTGGCAGAAGGCACAACGCGCCGCGCGCCACCGGGTGCGCGCATGCTTTCCTGCCCGCCTGTGGTTCTGCGATGGTCGGCACGGCTCAGTGTGCTCGACTTCATAAACGACTCCTTTATGGATCTACCTGAGCAGGCCCGAGGCGACCGTTTCAGCGTGGACCGAGGATAGGGAGCGCTTGCGTCGGCAACGGCTTGCGTGCCGAAGCCCTTTCACGGTGTGCGAACCGATCCGCTTCAGCGCTCCAGTTCGACCAGGTAGCGCGACACCACTGGCGGTGCCTCGCCCGTGTGGAAGGCCAGCTTGCGGTCGCGCAGCGCCACGTCGGAGCCGGTGACGCGGTCGAAGCGGCGCAGGTGCTCGGTCCACGATTCGTCCACGATGCGCTCCACATAGCGCGAAGGGTCGGCGATGTCGTGCTGCAGCTGCCAGTCGAGCGCGCCCTGGCGCAGGCGGCTGCGGCGGCTTTCCTGCATCAGCGCCCGGAATTCGGCCGCCCGCGCGGGGTCGATGTGGTATTCGATGGTGACCACCACATGGCCGCGTTCGGGCGTGGTGGGCGCCACCGGCAGCTTGAACGCGGTCGAAGGGCTCAGGTCTTCCTCCATGGTGCGGTCCACCACCCAGCGCTGCACCAGGGCCATGGCGGCGGTGCCGGTGAGCGCGGCCAGCGCCAGGCTCATGTGGACGGTGGTGAGCGAGGCCACCTGGCCCCACAGCGCCGCGCCCGCCGCGGTGGCGCCCATGATGGCCATCTGGTAGATCGACATGCCGCGCGCACGCACCCAGTTGGGCAGCGCGAGCTGGGCCGACACGCTGAGCGAGTTGGCCGTGGTGATCCACGCCATGCCGCCCAGCACCATGGCG
>NZ_BAAJYR010000075.1:0-15127 GCF_057546605.1 Acidovorax sp. KPB24-03
CGTCATCAGCCACGAGATCATTCCCGAGTCGCACCGCAAGGGACACGAAGCCTGGGCCACGGGCGGGCTGATGATCGGCTTCGTGATCATGATGATCCTGGACACCGCGCTGGGCTGATCCAGGGGGCTTGAGGCCAAAAAGGCCTCCAGTGCAATATCCACTAGGGCATGGTGCTATCTATTTAGTAGCAATCGCTACCCGTGGCGGATCGCCACCGTCTTGAGGGTGGTGAATCCGTACAGCGCCTCGAAACCCTTTTCGCGCCCATGGCCGCTCGATTTCACGCCGCCGAAGGGCAGTTCCACCCCGCCGCCCGCGCCGTAGTTGTTGATGAAGACCTGGCCGCTGGCGATGCGCCGCGCCATGCGGAACTGGCGGGCGCCGTCGCGCGTCCACACACCCGCCACCAGGCCGAAGCGCGTGGCGTTGGCCAGCTCCACCGCGTGGTCCTCGTCCTCGAAGGCCATGGCCGAGAGCACCGGGCCGAACACCTCTTCCTGCGCCAGGCGGTGGTCCACCGGCACGTCGCGCAGCAGCGTGGGGGCCTGGTAGAAGCCGGTCTCGGGCGCCTCGTCCACCACCGTGCCCTGCGCCACCAGCGGGATGCCGGCCACCTGGGCATCGGAGAGGAAGTCCCACACGCGCTGCTGCTGGCTCTGGCGGATCAGCGGGCCCACGTCCAGGTCCATCGCCGCGGGGCCCACGCGCAGGGCCTCGAAGGCACGGCCCAGGCGCTCCAGCAGCGGCTCGTAGATGAGCGAGTCGATCAGCACGCGCGAGCCGGCCGAGCAGGTCTGCCCGGCGTTCTGCACGATGGCGTTGATGACCACCGGCACCGCCGCATCCAGGTCGGCGTCGGCGAAGATCACCTGCGGGCTCTTGCCGCCCAGCTCCAGCGTGACGGGGCAGTGCCGCTCCGCCGCCGCCTGCTGGATCAGCGTGCCGATGCGCGGGCTGCCGGTGAAGCTGATGTGGTCGATGCCCGGGTGGCGGGCCAGCGCATCGCCCGCCTCATGGCCGTACCCGGTGACGATGTTGATGGCCCCCGCCGGAAAGCCCGCCTGCGCGGCCAGCTGTGCCACGCGCAGCAGGGAAAGGCAGGCGTCCTCGGCCGGCTTGACCACGCACACGTTGCCCGCCGCCAGCGCGCCGCCCACGCAGCGCCCGAAGATCTGCATCGGGTAGTTCCACGGCACGATGTGCCCGGTCACGCCGTGCGGCTCGCGCCAGGTGAGCACGCTGTAGCCGTCCAGGTAGGGCAGGGTCTCGCCGTGCAGCTTGTCGCAGGCGCCGGCATAGAACTCGAAGTAGCGCGCCAGCGCCTGCGCATCGGCCCGGGCCTGCTTGGTGGGCTTGCCGCAGTCGCGCTGCTCGATGGCGGCCAGTTCCTCGGCATGCTCGGACACCAGCACCGACAGCCGCATCAGCAGGCGGCCCCGCTCGGCCGGCGCCAGCTTGCGCCACACGGCCTCGTGGCACTGTCGCGCCGCGTGGACCGCCGCGTCGATGTCCTCCTCGGTGCCGCGCTGGATCTCGTCGAAGGGCTGGCCGTCGGAGGGGTCGATCACGGCGATGGTGCGGCCGGAGGACGAGGCCACGGGCGCGTTGGCGATGTAGTGGAGCTGCATGGGCGGATTGTGCGCCAGCAGGGCCCGGGCGGCGCCCGCGAAGCCCGCACGCTGGCAGCGGTCGAGGGGCCTGCGCTCAGCCGCCCGCCGCGCGCAGCGCCAGCAGGTCGCACACCTCGATCTCCCCGCGGTGCACCTGCAGCAGGCCGCGCGCCTGCAGGTCTTTCAGGATCTGGTTGATGGTCTGGCGCGACAACGCCAGCATCAGCGACAGCTCCTCCTGCGACAGGGCGATCACGCGCCGCGACCGGCCCGCGTCCGTCCATTGGCCGTAGCCTTCGGCCATCAGCGCCAGCCGCCGCGCCACCCGCTGCGGTGCGGGCAGCAGGGCCATCTCTTCCATGGCGACCAGCGCGGTGCGCAGCTTGTCGGTCAACAGCAGGGCCAGCGCATGCCAGTGCTGCGGGTGCCGCGCCAGGTGGGCCAGCAGCGGCTCCTGGGGCATGTGCAGCAGCGTGGCCTGGGTGGCGGCGTGCGCATCGTGCGTGCGCACCGAGCCGTCGAACAGCGCGATCTCGCCGAACCAGGCCGGCGCCTCCAGCCGCGTGAGCAGCGAGGCGCGCGCCTTGTCGCTCTGGCCGCCCACGCCCGAGATGTCGATGGCGCCGCGCACCACGGCGTAGAGCCCGCAAGGCGCGTCGCCGCGCAGAAACAGGGCCTGCGCCGGGGCCAGCGACCGCAGCTCGGCCCGCGCCATCAGGGCCTGCACCAGATCGGCGGGCAGCGTGGCAAACCAGCGGCCGGAGCGCAGGGTGGGCAAGTGGTCGGCGGGGGAGGTCATGAAAGAGGAGGAGGAGGGCGGTGCCCGGAGCGTGTTCGCGGCCCCCAGCCGTGGCCCGTTGTGTCGGCTGGCCGACAGACGCCCTGGCCGCACTGGCGCGATTATTCCGCGCAGCGGCGACGCACAGACCCCGGAGACACCCTATGAAAACCCTGATCGACCACCTGTCGGGCTATGCCGACTACCACCGCGACCCGCGCAACATCCACACCCATTTCATCGGCGTGCCCATGATCATGCTGGCCGTGACGGTGCTGCTGTCGCGCCCCGCAGCGATGCTGGGCGGGCTGCCCGTGTCGCTCGCGCTGCTGGCCGCGCTGGCCGCGTGCGTCTTTTATTTTCGGCTTGATGCGCGCTACGGCGTGACCATGGCGCTGGCACTCGCCGCCATGCTGGCCGTGGGCCAATGGCTGGCCGCGCAATCCACGGCGCTGTGGCTGGGCGCGGGGCTGGGGCTGTTCGTGGTGGGCTGGGTCATCCAGTTCCTGGGCCACTACTACGAAGGCCGCAAGCCGGCATTCGTGGACGACCTGGTGGGCCTGCTCGTCGGCCCGCTGTTCGTGGCGGCCGAGCTGGGCTTTGCGATGGGCTTGCGGCGCGAGGTGCAGGCGGCCATCGAGGCGCGCTCGGGCCCGGTGCGCCTGCGCCCGCACGGGCAAGGCACGGCTGCCTGACGCGCCGTTTGGTTTCTTTCCATAAAAAAGTTGCGATTTTCTATTCGGTGGGCATACGCCATGCCAAGTAAAAAATAGAAGCACTAATGCATTTTTAGAGAAATTACCAATTGATTTCAATGGCGGGTGGGTTTTGTTGCGCTGAATGGCATGCAGATGTAACTGAGTGAAATTGCTCCAGTCATTGGTTGCGCCTCGCATAGGCTACGGGCCTTTCCAAAACCTGCGCGCAACCATGAATCGTCCAGAAACCAAAAATCTTTCCAACATCTCTGGCTCTTTCGGAATTTCCAAAACCACCACCTCGGTACTCGGCGCCATCGCCCTGTGCGTTTTATCGGCCTGCGGAGGCGGAGGGGGTGGCGACAGCAGCACCGGCACCACGGGTGGCACCACCCCCGTGACGCCCGCCCCAGGCGATACGGCACCCGCAACGCCCACCACCCCTTCGACCGTCGCCAGCGATTGCGGCGAGGACGGCCATGTCCTCACGGTGGCTGGCAATACCGCCCAGATCGACGCCAACGTGTATTACACCGACGGCGCCACGGTCATTTCCACCCAGCAACGCAGATTCGCCACGTCGAATGGCGCGAGCTTTCGCGGCAGGACCGGGCTGTTCCTGGTGAACCAGGTCAATACCACCACTTACAGCAACGCCGCCGTTAATGGATCCTTCGGCGGCAGCGTCATGACCACGACCGAAAACAATTATTCGAGCGTTGTCGGTGACGTGCGGCAGACCTACGGTTTGACCGTCTCCAATCTCTTTCAGGGCACGACCACCACGGCCAGCAGCTATTTCACGCCCTACGCCTATACGGGTGCACCGCTGAACCCTGCCTTGGACACGGCCTACGCGGCCAGTTATTCCACCACGACGGAAAGCGGCGGGACCACGCAGCCCGCGCTGGCGCAGACCAGCATCACCACCTATTCGACAGAGTCGGTCAGCGTGCTGGCCGGGACGTTTCCCGCCTGCAAGGTCAAGATCGAGGTGACCGGCGGCGCGACGACGTCCAACGTCAGCTACACCTGGCTGGTCGCCTCGGGCCGGTACAAGGGTCTGGTCGTGCGCACGGCCAATGCCAACGGCGTCAAGACGTCAGAGGCGACGCGCCTGCTGGTGAACGGGCAATAAAGGGAATCACACCACAGCCGAAAGCCAAAACACCGCTGGGTTGCAGGCAGAACCCATGCGGCGTTACCCGCCTTCGGCAAGCTGCACGCTCGCTTCGGACGCATGCTGGACGATCCAGTAGGCGCTGCCGATACCTGCGGCGACCGGGATCAGCACGCGCTCGTCCAGCGTCTGCCGGCCACTTCGTGGTTGATTTAACTTTAAAGCAATAGAATTATTGTTTCGTAGTTAAAATTGCGACAGCGCGTGTTGGTGCAAATTTTTGATCTTGAGGGTCTCTGGCCCATCAATAAAAATTGCCGACAGCACCCACTCCGTGAATTTGATCAACCCTGCGGTTCCCTAGTGGAGTTGTGCCAGGAACACGCTCTGATGAAAGCAAGTGGGGGCATTGAGGGGCTCCCCATTTTTACCTTTACCTTTGACATTGAAGCGCTTGCCATGACTGCGCTATCGATTTGAGAAAAATTTTTTGAAATTCGCTGGAAAAACAATGAGATTTCTTGAAAAGCTGGTCCTGATTTTCAATTCGCGATTGAAAAATGTCCGGCGGTACCTGCTCCTGACGGCTCTTTTCTTGTTCTCGCCGCTGTGTGTTGCAGCTGCTCCCCCGGCTCCTCTTTGGGGGCCTCCCGGCTTTCACGCAACGCCAGGCGAAGCTTGTGAGCAGTCGATCATTGATGCCAATGCGTGGAGGCCAGGGTGGTATGAATCGTATAAATTATTGCCCGGTAGCTTTTCATATCAAAAGGTATGCATATTTTATGGTCCTGGGCACCTATATGCAAGCGAACAAGAGATCGCCGCATCTTGTCCTTATGGGTGGCATCCCAACGGGCCTTTTGCACACCTTATGCCCAGCGAAGATAACGCCTCATGCGTTTGCCCGCCAGGAAGCCCAGTTTATTCGCCTGAATATCAAGTTTGTATAAGCAGCTTCAGCATCAGTATTGATGGTCCGGCGGCCACAAAAGTCTTGCCTGCGGGGCCATCATTATCAATGGCAGCAACAGTAAAAGCCAATGATGAGCCGGGCAAGAATTGGCTTGTTACAGTTTCTGTTCCTGGAGGTTTATCGATCAGTGGAAAAACTGATATTAATGGGAGGTTTGAATTTACTTATATTCCCCCGCGCCGCCCGATGGTTGCCCGCCTGACAGCAATCTGCAGAGATTGCAATAACGTTAGTACAGAAATGGATATCAATGTCACAGATGTTCCCATCTGCAGAGCGGATCCAGGGATGTTGCTTGGCAATCCTGTTGCCCCTGTGTCTGGCGCCAAAATTCAAGTTGAAACCGATTGGCAGGACCAGAGCGCTCACCCTTTAAGCCTTGTCCGCACTTATCGCAGCAGCGGTAGCCAGGTCCCCGTAGGTTGGGGAGGCTATTGGTCACACAATTATTCTGCTCAGCTGGTAGGCGGCGATTTCCAACGCAATGCGCAATTCGGCAACGGGACATTGGCCCTGTTCACACGAAATACCAAAACGGATCCCTGGGTCAACGACAGCGGGGAATACCGCTTGGAGCAAAATACGGATGGATGGCGGATCACTCGCCTGGAGGACGATGCATATTGGCAATTCGATGGTAATAACGTACTCGTCAAAATAGGGCGGCGCAACGGGTGGGTCATGACACTCAGTTATGCAGGCGGTGCGTTGAACCAGGTGACCAATGCCTTTGGTCGCAAGCTGCAATTCTTCTATGACACTCAAGGCCATCTTGCAAGCGTTACGGCCCCTAATGGCCAGACCATCGCATATACCTTGCATGGCACGGGTCGTCCCCTTGGCGTGCTTTATCCAGACAGCCGAAGCAAATCCTATCTATATGAGAATGCTCAATATCCTGATTTGCTGACCGGCATCAACGATGAGAGCGGACGGCGCTATGCGACCTTCAGTTATGACGCTGACGGCCGTGCCACATCCACCAGCCACGCAGGGGGTGTACTCAGCTATAGCGTCACATACCCCGAAGGTAATAGTGCGGATAAGGGCAGCCTGACCACTGGCAGTGTCGATGGGGCCCTGTACCAAAGCAGCGTTCAAACCACCGATCCGCGTGGCAATGTGCAAACCTGGAACTACCAAGGTGGCGACGGCACGGTGCGCACCCTAGGCGCGAGCGGTCCCTTTGAAGGCGCTACCGTCGCCAGCCGCAGTTTTGCCGATGGTTTGAATCTGCCCATTCTGGAAACAGACTTCCTTGGTAACAAAACCACCTTTGAATGGGATGTTTCACGCCGTTTGCTGCTTAAAAGCACCCGCGCAGCCAGCACCCCTTTGGCACAAACCACGCAAACTCAGTGGCACCCAGCGCTGCATCTGCCGGTCATGATCACGGAGGCGGGCCGCACCACCGCATACACCTACGACCCGTTGGGCAACAAGCTCAGCGAAACCATCACCGACGCTGCGAGCAACGAGAGCCGGACCGTTCGTTGGACATACAACGATCAAGGCTTGGTGGCAAGCATGACCGACACGCGCGGCAAAGTATGGACCTACGGCTACGACATTGCGGGGAACACCACCAAGGTCACCAACCCATTGGGCCATGTCACCCTGTACAGCTACAGCGGCGCAGGCCAGATCACCCAGATTACCGATCCGAATGGTGTTGTCACTGCCAATACCTACGATGCGCGCCAGCGCCTGTTGAGCACTTCGGTTGCGGGTCAGGCAACCACTTATGCATACGATGCCGTAGGTCAGTTGACGCGGGCCACGCGTCCCGATGCTAATTGGATTGGCTTTGAGTACGACGCTGCCCACCGTTTGACCGCCGTTACTGACAACCTGGGCAACCGAATCGATTACACGCTGGACAACGCAGGTAACCGTGTCGCTCAGCAAACCAAAGATCCTGCCGGCGTTCTCAGCCGCCATATCACCCGTATGTACGACGCTGTGGGCCGCTTGCAAAAGACCACCGGCTTGGAATAAGAGACGCCCAACATGTTTGCATTGATTCAGCCGGCCTCGATGGATACAGCCGCTCTTTTTAAAGCCCCTGTGCGGTCATTCTTGCGCCGTCTTTTTTTTCATCCTCTGCTGGTGCCTTGTTCCATGGTTTACCCAGGCTCAGGCCTTGACCAAAACCACGAGCGATTTAACGCTCGCGTCGTCCACCGTCTCTGTGGGGCAATCCACCACACTCACGGCAACCATCAAACCGAGTGCCGCAAAGGGCACGGTTCGTTTCATGGCGGGAACCACGAACTTGGGTAATGCCACCCTGAACAGCACAGGCGTGGCCAGCCTGGCTACAACGTTCGCTACGGTGGGCACGCAGAGTCTCACAGCCGTATATGCAGGCAATAGCACCTACGCTGCCAGCACCTCTTCGGCAAAGCAACTGACGGTCAAGGCAACCGCCACTGCCAGCACGCTGGCATTGGGCGCCGCCCCTTCGAGCAGCGTCGCCAACGAGGCCGTCACCCTGCGGGCCACTATCAGCCCATCCACGGCCACAGGGACCGTCACATTCAAGGACGGCTCTGCCTCCTTGGGCACGGCCAACTTGAATGCCGGTGTTGCGACGCTGAAAACCAGCTTTGCCGTGGCTGGCGCCCATCACCTGAGCGCCAGCTATGCTGGTAGTGCAGCGGTCTCTGCCAGCAACTCCAATGCGTTGTCTTTCACCGTGGCGGGTGCACCGATGGCATTGCCCAGCCCGCCTGTTTCGCCCACACCCGTGGTGAGCTTGGCTTATGACGCTCAAGGTCATCCGACGGTGGTGACTCAGGCACCCGATAGCCCAGACTTGGCTTTGGCAACCAGTAATGAATACGATGCATTGGGGCGGACCAAGAAAGTTCTCGATCCATCCGGCAACAGCACCGTCATCAGCTACGACAGCAGCAACCAAGTCAGCGCTGTATTCGACCCGATAGGCCTGACGACACAGTATGACCGCGACGGATTGGGGCAGGTCAAACAGCAGCGCAGCCCAGATACCGGTAGCACCGAACTGAGTTACGACCCTGCGGGCAACCTGCTGACCAGCAAAGACAGCCGTGGCGTGCTTGCCACCCATACCTACGATGCCATCAACCGCCTGACCGGCAGCACTTTCAGCCAGGCTGGGCAGCAAAGCCAAAGCTACACATGGATTTATGACCAGACGGGTGGCGATTTCTCCAACGGTATCGGTCGGTTGACCACGATCAGTTTCCCTGAAGGGACGACCACCTATGCCTACAACGCCCAAGGGCGTGTGACCAAGGCCCAGCAAACGCTCCATCCGAACTCGACTGCCAACCAGAAGGCCGTTGTCTTATCCACGCTTTACGAATACGACGCTGCGGGCAACGTGATCGGCATGACCTACCCTTCGGGTCGCAAACTGAGTATTGGGTATGGCGGTGGTTTGCCCGTTACCCTGGGTCTCGGCAAAGATGCTTCCAGCACGCCCATCTCCTTGATCACCGGGTTGCGATACGCACCTTTCGGTGCACCGCAAAGTTGGAACTGGGCGATGACCAGCGGCTCGTTGGCGCACAGCAGGGTCATGGACACCCATGGCCGGTTGATACGCTATCCGCTGGGCGAGTATCTGCGTGACGTGTCTTACGACGGGGCAGGCCGTATCACGGGCTACACCCACTACCGTGCAGTGTCAGGTGCAACGAGCGGCTCATCGGCCCCCTCGCTGGATCAGCAGTTCAGCTACAACGCATCGGGCAGACTGACACAGGTGAGCACCGCCCAAGGAACCTGGACCTACATGTATGACGGTACAGGCAACCGCATCAACGTGGCCTCGGACAACGGCGTATCGAGCTGGTACAACCTCAAGCCCAAAAGCAACCAGTTGGCTTCCATCGATAAGCCAGCGATCACGCTGACCTATGACGCAGCGGGCAACACCACGTCGGATGGCAACTTCGCGCTGCAATACGACTTGAAAGGCAGGCTGGTTCGGGCAACCAATGCGCAGGGCTCCACCAGCTACACCTACGACAACAATGGCTTGCGGGTGCGAAAGAGCACGGGGCTGGCCGGTGGTACAACGATTTTTGTGTACGACGCCGAAGGCCATCTACTGGGCGAATACGACGCGTCAGGCAATCCGATCCGGGAAATCGTCTGGCTGGGAGACATGCCCTTGGCGGTCTTCACTCCGGATTCCGCGTATGGCGCCAATGCGGCTTCGAATGCGCCACAGGTCTACTACATCCATGCAGACCATTTGAATACTCCGCGGGTGGTGGTTGATCGTGCCAATACGGTGCGCTGGCGTTGGATGAGCGAGCCGTTCGGCACCACGGCAGCTGAGAGCAGTCCTGCGGGTCAGACGGACTTTGTATTCAATCTGCGCTTTCCAGGTCAGTACTATGACGTGGAGTCGGGGATTCACCAGAATTGGAATCGGGATTACGTTCCGGGGTTGGGGAGATATGCGCAAAGTGATCCGATTGGTCTTGCAGGTGGGTGGAACACGTACAGCTATGTAGGCGGCAATCCGCTCTCCCACACCGATAGGCTGGGGTTGGCCACGGATGAGGAGATCAGAAAAGCGGTGGAAACACTTCGATGCGCCAACCCCGGAGAATTCGAAAAATTAGCGAGGTCAATCACTATGGACAACATGGGGGAGAATGGGGAAGGCATGACTGATTGGCGCAATAACATCACCTTGAATTCGAACTTGTACGGGGACAGCAGAACACCTGTAATGGACATGATTCGAAGTGAGTTCCTGCAAACCTTGGCGCATGAGATGCTGCATGTCAATCAAGGCATTGGCGGAAAGTTAATAACAAGAGTCAGGATGGGTAATCCACTTGGGGTTTTGCATCGCCAATTGGATGTAAAGGCTGAGGCCATGATTACGCGTCAACTGCTTGACCAGTACAACAAAGCACTTCAAAACGGAGATTCAGGATGCTCATGCACACGATGAGAATGAGGGCTACGGTTTTGATGGCTGCATTTGTTGCAGCTTGCAGTCCTGTGGCTGAAGTCACGCCGCGCCATTACGTTGGTTTGGTTGTTGGTCATTCTTCGCCATTGAAGATTGAAATTGCTAAAGCGTTAATAGCATCCCCTGGAAAACCTGTGCCACAGGCCGGTCCGTTGCACTTGCCGCCACCGTCCGGCTTGGCCCCGATGAAATTCGACTTTGGTTGGGTCACAGCAGGGGGGGCCATCATGATTCAAAGCACCAAGTTTGCGGTGATTGTTTTGCAAGAGCCTATGCTTGATCAAGGTAAGGTGACGTGGAGTTGCATCGTGCATCCAGCTGAAGCCAAACCCAACCTTTGTGGATCCGATTATCAGAATGGATTGCTTCAAAATAAATAACACTCTATCTAATGCCCATAAGCGCCAGTAGCCCGTTTCTTTTTTTTAATCTAAAAAAGGCCACCCGCAACCCCCTGCCAGCTGCTAAGGCTTTGGAGGGGCGGGCGGCTTATTTTTTAGCCGCTGGATATTTGACGTTACGCCCTCTTGCGTGTATTCATCTTGACTGTTTTAGTCGCATCGACGCTACTCTTTCCAGAATTGGAATCGGGAGCGTCCCAGGGTTGGAAAGATATGCGCAGTCTGATTCCATCGGGTTGAGTGGTGGCTAAAATTGCAGGGAGTGAATATGGCCTTCAATCAAATTATCAAGATGGCCTACTATGGGGCAGTTGTCGCTTTCCCTCTTGTTTTGTCTCTCACTAATTTCGGAAATTACCTCCATGGAGGTACTCTCGTTGAATTGGTTGCCATGCAGGGGGTGGCTGTAGTGATTTTTATGGTGGCAATAAAAATCTTTCCGAGGGTAGGAGTGACAGAGAAAGTTTTTGTTGTTCTCTGTGCCTTGGTTCCGCTGTTTTTTGTCATTGCTTCCCTGGTGCCATTGCTTGGGTAGTAATTTCCTCAAGTAAGCCACCAGCAATCCCTGCCAGCTGCTAAAGATGTGGGGTCCGGGGGGCTTCT
The DNA here is from genome assembly GCF_057546605.1 of Acidovorax sp. KPB24-03. Taxonomy (NCBI): domain Bacteria; kingdom Pseudomonadati; phylum Pseudomonadota; class Betaproteobacteria; order Burkholderiales; family Comamonadaceae; genus Acidovorax; species Acidovorax sp. KPB24-03. The sequence continues at coordinate 11,166 of NZ_BAAJYR010000075.1, forward strand.
GTTTTTAGCCTCTGCGGACGAACTGTTTAGTGCGCTTGCTGCAACACCGATCCAACCTGCAACACAAACTTCTACTGTGCCTTAGGTAGCGCGCTGATGTACAAAGCGGGTCATAAAAGGGAGTTAAAAAATGGCAGAAGTTAAGCTCGTTGATGTTCTTGCTCTCTGGGCGCCAAGGCTTGAGGGAAACCTGTTGGAAAAGGGTGGGGAAAATGTTGCTAGTCAGTTGCGACGTGTCATCGTGCCTGCGCAAAAAATTGCTGGTGAACCGACCGATTTTTCATTCATGGCATTTCCATATCCCCGATTGTCTGCTGAGCAGCTAAAAGATGCCCCGCTTGTCGAAGAGGTAAGTTATCTAATTGATCATGGGGATGCTATATTTAGAGTGAATGTTGATCATTTTGGTCAAATCAATTGGTTTTGTATAAAAGGGGTGCCTGAGATTTATGATTTGATGAAGATTGCACTTGCTTCCACGCCGGAAAATGTTACGCCATTCTGGAAGTATTAAATAAGGGCCAATTGCACGGCTTGCTGAAGCTGATCGGATGTCAGGTAATCCGATTCGGGAAATCGTCTGGCTGGGGACATGCCCTTGGCGGTCTTCAATCCGGATGCCGCGTATGGCGCCAATGCGCTGCGAATGCGCCACAGGTCTACTACACAGCGGTATTAAGTGAAGCCCATGTAGGTTCCCTGCCTCGCAAGCTGTACGTTCGCTTCAAGCCCCAAACTGAACATCCACAAGGCGCTGCGGATGTTCGTCATTGCCTAGATCTCCTCGCGGTTCGTTGATTGGCCTTGTCGCCATTGCCCGTGCCGGGGCGGGCTCACCCCCCGTGAAACCGCACCACCAGCGGCACGATCAGCAGCGCCACGATGTTGATGATCTTGATGAGCGGGTTCACCGCCGGGCCGGCCGTGTCCTTGTAGGGGTCGCCCACGGTGTCGCCGGTGACGGCGGCCTTGTGCGCCTCGCTGCCCTTGCCGCCGTGGTGGCCGTCCTCGATGTATTTCTTGGCGTTGTCCCAGGCGCCGCCGCCGGTGCACATGCTGATCGCCACGAACAGGCCGGTCACGATGGTGCCCATCAGCAGCCCGCCCAGCGCCTTCGGTCCCAGCAGCAGGCCCACGGCGATGGGCACCACCACCGGCAGCAGGCTGGGGACCACCATCTCCTTGATGGCGGCGGTGGTCAGCATGTCCACCGCCTTGCCGTACTCGGGCTTGCCCGTGCCGTCCATGATGCCGGGGATGGTCTGGAATTGGCGGCGCACCTCGACCACCACCGCGCCCGCCGCGCGGCCCACGGCCTCCATCGCCATGGCGCCGAACAGGTAGGGGATGAGCCCGCCGATGAACAGGCCCACGATCACCATCGGGTCCGACAGGTCGAAGCGGATGGCCTGGCCATAGGCCGAGAGCTTGTGCGTGTAATCGGCGAACAGCACCAGCGCCGCCAGCCCCGCCGAGCCGATGGCGTAGCCCTTGGTGACGGCCTTGGTGGTGTTGCCCACGGCGTCCAGCGGGTCGGTGATCTCGCGCACGCTGGCGGGCATTTCGGCCATCTCGGCGATGCCGCCGGCGTTGTCGGTGATGGGGCCGTAGGCATCCAGCGCCACCACGATGCCCGCCATGCTGAGCATGGCCGTGGCCGCCACCGCCACCCCGTACAGGCCCGCGAGCGCATACGACACCAGGATGGCCAGGCACACGCACAGCACCGGCCAGGCGGTCGAGCGCATCGACACGCCCAGCCCCGCGATGATGTTGGTGCCGTGCCCCGTGGTGGAGGCCTGTGCGATGTGCTGCACGGGCGAATACTGCGTGCCGGTGTAGAACTCGGTGATCCACACCAGCGCGGCCGTGAGCACCAGGCCCGTCGCGCAGGCGCCGAAGAGCCGCATCTGGCTGCCGCTGGCCGCGATGGCGTTGTCCGGCACCAGCCAGGCGGTGACGAACCAGAAGGCCACCAGCGAGATCACGCCCGCGATCGCCAGGCCCTTGTACAGCGCCGGCATCACGTTCTTCATGCCGGGCGAGGCCTTGACGAAAAAGCAGCCCACGATGGACGCGAGGATGGACACCGCTCCCAGCGCCAGCGGGTAGGTCACCGCGGCCACCGGCGCGGCCGTCACCATGAGGGCGCCCAGCACCATGGTGGCGATCAGCGTGACGGCGTAGGTCTCGAACAGGTCGGCGGCCATGCCGGCGCAGTCGCCCACGTTGTCGCCCACGTTGTCGGCGATCACGGCGGGGTTGCGCGGGTCGTCCTCGGGAATGCCGGCCTCCACCTTGCCCACCAGGTCGGCCCCCACGTCCGCGCCCTTGGTGAAGATGCCGCCGCCCAGCCGCGCGAAGATCGAGATCAGCGAGGAGCCGAAGGCAAAGCCGATCAGCGGGTTGAGCAGCGCCGCCAGATCGGCCGTGGGCGTGAACTGCCCGCGCCCCACCAGCAGCCAGCAAAAGCCGGTGACGCCCAAAAGCCCCAGGCCCACCACCAGCATGCCGGTGATGGCGCCGCCGCGAAAGGCCACGTCCAGCGCCGGGCCCATGCCCTGCGTGGCGGCCTGGGCGGTGCGCACATTGGCGCGCACCGACACGTTCATGCCGATGAAGCCGCAGGCGCCCGACAGCACCGCGCCGGCCACGAAGCCCCCGGCCGTCATGGCATCGAGGAACAGGCCGATGAGCACGGCCAGCACCACGCCCACGATGGCGATGGTGCGGTACTGGCGCGCCAGGTAGGCGGCCGCGCCGGCCTGGATGGCGCCGGCGATCTCCTGCATGCGGGGGTTGCCCGGGTCCTTGGAAAGGATCCAGCGGCGGGCCCAGAGGCCGTAGGCCACCGCGATCAATCCGCAGATCAGGGCCAGTATCAGGGGAGGGGTCAACGCTGCCGGGTTCGCCATGCTCTTTCTCCTTGGGGTGTCGATTGCACGGAAAGGAAACACAACGCATCGGTGGTGCTTCCGCTGCGTTGCTTCCTCGTGCCCCGGGGCCTGCGCGCGAGCAGGCGGAGACGATTGGCCAACGCAGCCAATTTACTGCCAAGGGCCCGCGCGGGCAAGCGCGGCCGGGCGTGCGCCTAAAATCGCGCCACCCCCGGCCCGGCGCGGGCTGGCCCCGCGGCCGCCGGAGCCCATCACCTCCTCAACCTTCAGAGATCCATGTCCCTCAACAACGTCACCCCTGGCAAGAACACCCCTGAAACCTTCAATGTGGTCATCGAAATCCCCATGGATTCGGACCCCATCAAGTACGAGGTGGACAAGGAATCGGGCGCCATCTTCGTGGACCGTTTCATGACCACGGCCATGTACTACCCCTCCAACTACGGCTACGTGCCGCAAACGCTGAGCGGCGACGGCGACCCGGTGGACGTGCTGGTGATCACCCCCTATCCGCTGCTGCCCGGCGTGGTCGTGCCTTGCCGCGCGCTCGGCATCCTGAAGATGGAAGACGAAGCGGGCGTCGATGGCAAGGTGCTGGCCGTGCCCACCACCAAGGTCCTCAAGATGTACGAAAACTGGAAGACCGTGGACGACGTGAACCCGATGCGCCTAAAGGCCATCAGCCACTTCTTCGAGCACTACAAGGACCTGGAAGAAGGCAAGTGGGTCAAGGTGCTGGGCTGGGAAGGCATCGAGGCCGCCCACCAGGAAATCGTGGAAGGCCTGGCCAACTACAAGAAGTGAGATAGGGCGCTTCCCTTCGCTTCTTTTTCAGGTTCTACCGTTCCGGCCCCCGCCCTGGCGCCCGGGGCCGAACCTGTCAAAGCCTGCCGGCCTGCGTGCCCGCAGGCTTTTCATGGGCGGTATCTGCGGATGGCACTGGGCCGCAACGGATTGAATACTGTATATTTAAACAGTCCTCGATGCCCGCCCCATGTCCCGCCTTGCCCTTGCCTCCCTCCCACCGGACGCCGCCGCCCGCAGGGAAAGCGCTGCCCGCCTGGA
>NZ_BAAJYR010000076.1:0-15078 GCF_057546605.1 Acidovorax sp. KPB24-03
TGGCGCACGATGCGGCGCTGGTGCAGGCGGTGGGCGAGGGCGGCGGGCAACTGCATCCGCTGCTGGAGCGCCTGGCAACGGCGGCGGCAGCGGCGTCGTCCGCGCCCCTCCCTTGATCCCCGCCCCCCTGATGGCCCCATGGCTCCGGCCGGCACGGTCGTCTGGCATGCTTTCCGGCCTTGCCCCAACAGAACCCACACAAGGAGACAACGCATGACGAAGATGAACCGACGCCAGGCCGGCCTGGCGCTGGCAGGGCTGGCCGCCGCTGGCCTGGGAGCGCCCGCACGGGCGCAGCAGGGCGTGCCCCGCATCCTGGTGGGGTTTCCCGCCGGGGGATCGATCGACGTGGTGGCCCGCCGGCTGGCCGAGCAGTGGCGTGGCCGCACCGGCACCACCACGGTGGTCGAGCAGAAGGTGGGCGCGGGCGGGCGCATTGCCCTGGCCACGCTCAAGGACGCGCCGCCCGATGGGCTCACCCTGGTGCTCAGCCCCTCGTCCATGCTGACCATCTACCCGCACGTCTACAAGCGCCTGCAGTACCGGCCGGCCACGGACTTCATCGCCGTGACGCCGGTGGCCCTGTCCACCTGCGGCTTCATGGTCGGGCCGAAGGTGCCCGAGTCGGTCAAGACCCTGCGCCAGTTCGCCGACTGGACGAAGGCGCGGACCGAGCCCGAGGGCTACGCCTCGCCCGCGGCCGGTGCCATGCCGCACTTTCTGGGCACCCAGTTCGCCCGCGCGGCCGGCATCCAGCTCACGCACGTGCCCTACCGTGGCGCGGCCCCGGGCCTGCAGGACCTGATGGGCGGGCAGGTCGCCTCCGGCTGTTTCAGCGTGGGCGACTGCCTGCCGCATCTGCCCACCGGCCGGGTGCGCGTGCTGGGCGTGACCGACACGCGGCGCTCGCGCTTCCTGCCCGATGTCGCCACGTTCGAAGAGCAGGGCTTCGCCGGCATCCACGGCGTGGAAAGCTATGGGCTGTACCTGCCCGCCAAGACGCCCGCCGCGCAGGTCGACCGGCTGCTGGCGCTGGCGCAGCAGGCGATCCGCGATCCGGCCGTGGTGGAGTCGCTGGCCAAGCTGGGCTTCGAGCCCGTCAGCAGCACCCCCGAAGAGTTCGCGCGGCAACTGGCGCAGGAGCGCGAGCGCTGGGCACCCGTGGTGGCGGCGTCGGGCTTTTCCTCCGAGGAATAGCCGCCGCGCACGGGGCGGGCCGGGTCAGTCCCAGGCCGGTGCCAGGCCTTGCGGATCGACCAGCCGGCCGCCGCGCTCCAGTGCGGCGATGCGCTGCATCTGCCCGTCCGTCAGGCGCAGCTGCGGTGCTTTCAGATTGCTTTGCAGGTGGGCGTGCTGCGTGGACGAGGGAATCACCGCATGGCCCAGTTGCATGGCCCAGGCGAGGGCCACCTGCGCCGGCGTGGCCGCCAGTTCCGCCGCGATGGCCTGGATCACCGGGTCCTGCAGCACCTGGCCGTAGGCCAGCGTCATGTACGACGTGGTATGGATGCCCTGGCTGCGCGCGAAGTCCACCACCGCGCGGTTCTGCAGGTAGGGGTGCAGCTCGATCTGGTGCGTGGCGATGCGGTCCGCACCCACGGCAGCGATGGCTTCGCGCAGCAGGGGGATGTTGAAGTTCGATACGCCGAAGGCCCGCGTCAGTCCCTGCGCCTGGGCCTCGGCCAGTGCGCCCAGCGACTCTCCCACCGGCACCGCGCCGCCGGGCGATGGCCAGTGGATCAGCGTGAGGTCCACCCGGTCGGTGCGCAGCCTGGCGAGGCTTTCCTTCAGGCTGGGAACGAGCCGGTCGGCCGCCAGGTGGTCGGTCCAGACCTTGGTGGTGATGAACAGTTCGTCGCGCGGCACGCCGCTCTCGGCGATGGCCTGGCCGACCTCGGACTCGTTGCCGTAGATCTGCGCGGTGTCGATGTGGCGGTAGCCCAGCGCCAGCGCGGTTTTCACCGAGTCGATGACGATCTGGTCCTTCAGGCGGAAGGTGCCCAGGCCGAAGGCAGGCACGGTGGGGGAGGCAACGGGTGTGGTCATGAAAGTCTCCGATGGAAATGAAGGGGTGAACGGAAAAAGGTTGGCCATGCAAAGCGGCCGGATCAATGGGCCGCGACGGCCGGACTGCCCGTGCGCACCGCGAAGCGGCTGCGGCGGTCCAGCACCGCGCTGTAGTGCGTGAGGGCCAGCGACACCAGCAGTCCGGCCGAGGGCAGGCCGATGGAAACATCCGCCGCCGCCGTGGGCAGCAGGCTGACGATCACGAACTCGGTCGCTCCGATGGCGAAAGCGCTGAGCGTCAGCGCGAACAAGGCAATGGGCATGGAAGCACTCCTGAAGATGCGCCGAGTCTGCGGGTTTATCCTTTGCAGAAACACCGGGTTTCGCTCCATAGATACTTGCCCTGGGATCAACAATGAAACGGCCGGACCACGCGCCATGAAGACTACGCTCGAAGAACTCCAGGCCTTTGCCGCCGTGGTGGACGGCGGCTCCATCACGGCCGCCGCCGAGCACCTGGGCCAGACCGTCTCCGGCATCAGCCGGGCGCTGGCGCGGCTGGAGAAGAAGCTCGAGACCACCCTGCTGCGCCGCACCACGCGCCGCATCGAACTCACCGAAGAGGGCCAGGCCTTCCTGGCCCGCACCCGCGCGATCCTCGCCGCGCTGGACGACGCCGAGGAGCACATGGCCGCACGCCGGCTCCAGCCCGCCGGCCGACTGCGCGTGAACGCCGCCACGCCGTTCATGCTGCACGCCGTCGTTCCGCTGGTGCCCGAGTTCCGCCGCGCCTACCCGCAGATCACGCTGGAGCTGGACACCGACGAGCTGAACATCGACCTGCTGGCGCGCCGCACCGACGTGGCGATCCGCATCGGCCCGCTGCGCGACTCCACACTGCACGCCCGGCCGCTGGCCACGAGCCGCATCCGGGTGCTGGCGAGTCCGGCCTATCTGGCCGAACACGGCCGGCCCAGGACCGCGGCGGCCCTCGGCCGCCACACGCTGTTGGGTTTTTCACAGGTCGAATCGCTCAACCGCTGGCCGCTGCGCGGCGCGCATGGCGACGAATGGGCCATTGCACCAGACATCACCGCCTCCAGCGGCGAAACGCTGCGCCAGCTGGCATTGCGGGGTGCGGGCATCGTGTGCCTGTCCGACTTCATGACCGCCGCCGACCGCGAGCGGGGCGATCTGGTGCAGATCCTGGCGAAGGACACGGCCGACGTGCGCCAGCCGATCAGCGCGGTGTACTACCGCAACACACAGCTGGCCGCGCGCATCGCGTGCTTTCTGGATTTTCTGCAGGAGCGGTTGAAGGCGTTCTGAGGGGGGGCGGGCGATTCAGGCGCGCGCCGTGGTCGTGGCGGCCCAGGCGGCCTTGCCGGCATTTCCGAGCCGGCCTATCCGGTTGCAGCCCCTCAGCCCAGCGTCTCCAGGAACGTCTTGCGCCACCAGTGGATGTCGTGCTCCCGGATGCGCTCCATCAGCGCCTGGTGGCGCCGCTGGCGTTCCTTGAGCGGCATCTGCAACGCGGTCTGGATGGTGTCGGCCATGCCCTGCGTGTCGTAGGGGTTGACCAGCAGCGCTTCCTTCATCTGCTCGGCCGCGCCGGCGAAGCGCGACAGCACCAGCACGCCGGGGTCGTCCGGGTCCTGGGCGGCGATGTATTCCTTGGCGACGAGGTTCATGCCGTCGCGCAGCGGCGTCACCAGGCCCACGGCGGCGGCGCGGCACAGGCCGGGCACGCGCTTGCGGGCCACGGTGCGGTGGATGTAGCGCAGCGGCATCCAGTCGAGTTCGCCGTAGTCGCCGTTGATGGCGCCGCACAGGCCTTCCAGTTCCTGGCGCAGGTCGGCATAGGCGTCCACGCTGTCGCGGGTGGGCGAGGCGATCATCACCAGCGTGGCGCTGTGGTGGTTCTCGGGGTAGCGCGCCAGCAGCTCGCGGAAGGCGCGCACGCGCTGCGGGATGCCCTTGGAGTAGTCCAGCCGGTCGATGCCCAGCAGCAGGCGCCGGCGCGAATACTCGTCGCGCATGGCGGTGAAGGTCTGCACGGCCTCGGGCGCGGCGGCCAGGCGGGTGAATTCGTCCACGTCGATGCCGATGGGGAAGGCCCCCACCTGCACCGTGGCGCCGAAGGCGCGCAGGTGCTGCGGGCCCACGGTTTCCGCATTGGCTTCGTTGCTCAGGTAGCGCGTGAAATGCGACACGTCGGCCTCGCTCTGCAGGCCCACGAGGTCGTAGGCGAACAGGGAGCGCATGAGCCATTCATGCTGCGGGATGGCGGCCATGATGAGCGGCGGCGGAACCGGGATGTGCAGGAAGAACCCGATGCGCTGGCGGCAGCCCAGCGCCCGCAGTTCGGCGGCGAGCGGGATCAGGTGGTAGTCGTGCACCCAGATGGTGTCGTCTTCCTTGAGCAGCGGCAGCAGCTTGCGGGCGAACATCTGGTTCACGCGGCGGTAGCCGGCGATGTAGCTGGCGTTGAAATCCGCCAGGTCCAGCCGGTAATGGAACACGGGCCACAGCACGCTGTTGCTGTAGCCGCTGTAGTAGCTGTCGTGGTCTTCCTGGCACAAATCCACGGTGGCCAGGGTGACGGTGCCCGCCTGGCGCGTCTGCAGCTTGCCTTCACCGGGCAGGCCGTCTTCGGAGATATTGCCGCTCCAGCCGAACCACAGGCCTCCGGTGCGGCTCAGCGTCTCGCCCAGCGCGACCGCCAGGCCTCCGGCGGCGGGCTTGCGGGGGTCGGCGATGCGGTTGGAGATGACGACGAGGCGGCTCATGGGAAATTTCCTTGCGGTGCGAACGGGCAGTCGGGGTGGGCGTAGCGGATGCGGCGCCTTTCAGATCACGCTGTCCCAGGGGTCGGACAGCCGGACGGCGGCATTGATGATGCCGACCATGGAATAGGTCTGCGGGAAGTTGCCCCACATCTCTCCGGTCTGCGCGTGCGTGTCCTCGGACAGCAGTCCGAGCGGGTTGCGCGTGGCCAGCAGGGCCTCGAAGATCTCGCGCGCCTGCGCCTTTCGGCCGATGCGGGCCAGCGCGTCGATGCGCCAGAACGCGCAGATGTTGAAGGCGGTGTCGGGCTTGCCGAAGTCGTCGGCGGCCTCATAGCGGCGCATGTAGGGGCCGTCGCAGAGCGACGCCTCCATGGCGTCCACCGTCGAGACGAAGCGCGGGTCCATCGGGTCGATCAGGCCCACCTCGGCCATCAGCAGCACGCTGGCGTCCAGTTCGTTGCCGCCGAAGCTCTCGGCAAAGGCCTGGCGCTCCTCGCTCCAGGATTTTTCCAGGATCTCGTCGCGCATCGACCGGGCGTGCGCGCTCCAGTAGTCGGCGCGTTCCGGCAGCTGCAGCGAGTGGGCGATCTTGGCCAGGCGGTCGCAGGCAGCCCAGCTCATCAGCGCCGATGAGGTGTGCACGCGGGCGCGGGTGCGCAGCTCCCACATGCCGGCGTCGGGCTGGCCGTACACGCGCACGGCCAGCTCGCCGATCTGCTCCATGCGCGAGAACTCGGTCGCGCCCGCCGGGTGCAGCAGCCGCTGGTCGTGGAAGGCCTGGGCCGCGCCCAGGATGATGTTGCCGTACACGTCGTGCTGGAAATGCTCGGCCGCCTGGTTGCCCACGCGCACCGGGCCCATGCCCCGGTAGCCGGCCAGGTGCGGCACGAAGGCCTCGGGGAGGTCGTGCTCCAGGCCGATGCCGTACAGCGGCTGGATGTGGCCGTCGCTGGCCTCGGCCACCACGTTGCTGAGCCAGCGCAGGTAGTCCTCCATCGTCGCCGTCTCGGACAGGCTGTTGAGCGCCCGCACGACGAAGAACGCATCGCGCAGCCAGCAGTAGCGGTAGTCCCAGTTGCGGCCGCTGTCCGCGGATTCGGGAATGCTCGTGGTCATGGCCGCCACGATGGCGCCGGTGTCCTCGAACAGCGAGAGCTTGAGCGTGATGGCCGCGCGGATCACCGCGTCCTGCCATTCGAGCGGCACGGCCAGGCGCTGCGTCCAATGGCGCCAGTACCACACGGTTTCCTGCTCGTAGTGGCGCGCCGTGTCGGCGATGCCGGTGGGCAGCGATTCGTCGGCGCCCAGAAGGAAGTTGTGCTCGCGCGCCATCACGAAGGGCTGGCCCGACAGCACGTGGGAGATGGGGACGTCGGTGTTCAGCCGCAGCGTCAGGTCCTCGCCCACGTAGCGGATGTGGTTGCTGCCCTGCGTGATCTCGGGCGCGTCCTTGCCCCAACCGTAGCGCACGTCCACCGTCACGCGGATGCGCGGTGCGCCCTCGAGTCGGCGCACGCGGCGCACCAGCATCATGGGCCGGAAGTAGCGCGACCGGGCGTAGAAGCGCGGGGCGAAATCCGTGATCTCGATGCTGTTGCCCGAACGGTCGGTGAGCCGCGTGCGCAGCACCGCGGTATTGGGCTCGTACCACTGCTCGGTGGTGGCGAGGTCTTCGATTTCGATGGCGAAGCGGCTGCCTTCGTCGCCCGGCTGCAGCAGGGCGTTGAACACCGGATCGCCGTCGAAGCGGGGCAGGCAGCACCACACGATGTGCGCCTGCGCATCCACCAGGGCGCTGATGGCGCAGTTGCCGATCAGGCCCAGCGCCAATGAAGGCTCGGCGGGCGGGCCGAAATGGGAACCGGTCTTCATGCGGCGGGCCTTTCCGGCGCCGCCATCTGGTAGAGCCATTCGCGCAGGACGGTGGTGTCGTCGCAGCGCACCGTCGCCTGCGTCTCGCCCGGGCCCACCTTGATGCCGATGCCGCCCAGGGCCTGGGTGGCAACGAAGCCGTTCTCGTCCGTCACGTCGTCGCCCGCGAATACGGGGATGCGGCCCTGGAAGGGCGGGTGCTGCATGAAGTCGGTGATCGCCCGTCCCTTGCTGGGTCCCGAGGGCTTGATCTCCAGCACGCACTTGCCCTGCATCAGTTCGAGCCCGGGCGCGTGCTTCAGCGCATGCTCCAGCGTCGATCGGCACAGCGCTTCGAGTTCCTGCGCCTGTCGGTAGTGCAGCGCGACGCCGGCGCTCTTGCGTTCCAGGACCAGGGCGGGATAGCGGTCGCGCAGTGCCTCGATGGTGCGGATGACCGCCGTCAGATCCATGGCCGGCACGGCCCCGACGAGCCCGCTGTTCAGGCGGTACTGGGCGCCATGCTCACAGGCCAGCGGCAGCTGAAGGGGGGACAGGAAGCGGTCGATGTCGGCTTGCGTGCGGCCCGTCGCGATGGCCAGGGCACCGCCCAGCCTTTCGTGCAGCGCCTGCAGCGCCGGCACGATGCCCGGGGGCACCTGCACCGCATCGGGGTGGGACGCAATATCGGCGAGCGTGCCGTCAAAATCGAGGAAAAGTGCGTATCTCGCAGTCAGTAGCGGTAGATTTTGCATTGCCAGCCACCTTACCAGAAGCCTTCGCGCGGGCTGTAGGCGCCAAGGCAGGGCGGCTGTAGGCGGGTTGAAAACGCCCGCCGCAGCGCCCATGTGCGATGGGCCTGCCCCGGTGCCCTGTGCCAGCCTGGGCCACCACCCTTCTTCATTGCGGCCTTCCATGAACGACACCTCGCCCCTCCACATCGTCTGCCCCCATTGCCACACCACCAATCGCGTGCGGACGGACCAGCTGGCGAGCGCGCCCGACTGCGGGCAGTGCCATCAGCCGCTCTTCGCCGGCGCCCCTCTGGCGCTGGACGCCGATGGCTTCGAGCGCCACGTGCAGCGCAGCCACATTCCGGTGCTGGTGGATTTCTGGGCGCCCTGGTGCGGCCCGTGCAAGTCGCTCGGGCCCATCCTGGAGAAGCTGGAGACCGAGTACGAGGGCCGCTTCAAGCTCGTGAAGATCGACTCCGACCAGGAGCAGCAGATCGCCGGCATGTTCGGCATCCGCAGCATTCCCACCTGCGTGCTGCTGATGAACGGCCAGCCCGTCGATGGCTTCATGGGCGCCCAGCCCGAGGGGCAGGTGCGGGCCTTCCTCGACAAGCACGTGCCCACCGCCGAGGCGGCGCTGGCCGAGCAGGAGGAGGAGCTGGCGCAGGACGCGCTGGCCGACGGCGATACCGACACCGCGCTGGAAAAGCTGCAGCACGCCGTCGCCACCGACCCCGCCAACGACGACGCCCGCTTCGACTACGTGAAGCTGCTGCTGCAGCTGGGCCGCGAGGACGACGCCAAGGTCGCCTTCGCCCCCGTGATCGCCAAGGCCCCGGCATCGCGCAAGCTGGGTGCGCTCAAGGCCTGGATGGATGCGATCGATTTCGTGGCCAGGGAGGCAAACGGCCCTTCAGCATTGGCCGATTTCGACGCCGGGATTGCCGCCAACCGCCGCGATTTCGACGCCCGCTTCGGCCGGGCGCGCTGGTTCATCGCGCACCAGCGCTGGACCGAGGCCATGGACGAACTGCTGGAAATCCTCATGCGCGACAAGGCCTGGAGCGACGAGGCCGCGCGCAAGACCTATGTGGCCGTGCTCGAGATCATCGAGCCGCCCCGGGTGAAGGTGGCCGAAGGCCAGATCCCACCGGAAGACCCGACGGTCGCCACCTACCGCCGCCGCCTGTCCAGCGTGGTGCTGAGCTGACCGGCGCCCCAGCCACCGAAGCCGCCCGGTCCATGGGCGCTGAACGGGCCCGTGCGGCGGCCCTGGCTGTGGCCTCGGTGCTGGCTCTCGCCCTGGCGGGCTGCGCCACATCGCCCCCGCCCGATGCCATGGTCATCGGCACGGTGTTCTCGCGTGAGCGCCTTTACGTGCCGCCCGACGAGCCCGCCGTGTTCGAGGCGGCGCTGCTCGACGTCTCGCGTCCTGACGCGCCGCCCACGGTGCTCGGGCGCCAGCGCATCGAGCTGCCGGGGCCGCCGCCGTACCAGTTGCAGATTCCTTTCCGGTCCGCGCTCACGCAGCCGCTGCTGCCGGGCCGCTACCGGGTTCGCGCCTCGCTGTCCCTGCAAGGCTACGTGCGGTTCGCCTCCGATGGCATCCATCCGCTGCCGCCGGACCCGGCCTATCGGCGCGTGGATGTCGAGCTGCACCGCCTGCCTCTGGACAAGGCGACCGCGCAGGCCGAGGTGCCGCTGCGACAGACCTACTGGCGGTTGGTGGAAATCGACGACACGGCCGTGCCGCCGGCCCCCGCTGGCGCGCCCGAGCCGCATCTGGTGCTGGACAGCGAAGGGGGACAAGCGCGCGGGGCAGGGGGCTGCAACCGCTTTCTGGCGAGCTACGCGGTCGATGGCGTGCGCCTGCGGATGACGCAGATCAACACGACCCTGCAGCTGTGCCTGCAGACGGCCACCCTGGAGGGCCGTTTCCTGCACGCGCTGGACGAAGTCCGGACCTACCGCCAGGAAGGGCGGCAACTGCTGCTGCTCGGCGAAGAGGCGCGCGTGCTGCTGCGGCTGGAGGCTGTCGAGCTGGAGTGAGGCGGCCGCACGGGCCGCCCGATGCCGCTGCGCTCCCTGGCGCGCGCGGCAGGGCCGTTCAGCCCACCAGGCGCTCGAGCGCCTCGCGGTACTTGGCGGCGGTCTTCTCGACCACCTCGCGCGGCAGGCGCGGGGCGGGCGCGGTCTTGTTCCAGGGCTTGCCGTTGATCTGCGTCTGCTCCAGCCAGTCGCGCACGAACTGCTTGTCGTAGCTGGGCGGGTTCTCGCCGGCGGCCAGAGCGCTTTCGTAGCCCTCCACGGGCCAGTAGCGCGAGCTGTCGGGCGTGAGCACCTCGTCCATCAGCACCAGCGTGCCGTCGGGCGCGAGGCCGAACTCGAACTTGGTGTCGGCAATGATCATGCCCTTTTCCAGCGCGATGGCCGCAGCCTCCTGGTAGATGGCGATGCTGAGGTCGCGGATCTTCGTGGCCAGCTCGATGCCGATCATCTCCACCGTGCGCTCGAAGGTGATGTTCTCGTCGTGCTCGCCCATCGCGGCCTTGGCGGCCGGGGTGTAGATGGGCTGTGGCAGCTTGGCCGCGTTGGTCAGACCCTCGGGCAACTGCACGCCGCACACGGCGCGCGATTCCTGGTATTCCTTCCAGCCGCTGCCGGCCAGGTAGCCGCGCACCACCGCTTCCACCGGAATCGGCTGCAGGCGCTGCACCAGCATCGAGCGGCCCCGCACCTGGGGTGCCTCGTCCGGCGTCACCACGCTCTCGGGGTCGTCGCCCGTCAGGTGGTTGGGGCACAGGTGGCCCAGCTTGTCGAACCAGAACAGTGCCATCTGCGTGAGCAGCTCGCCCTTGCCCGGAATCGGCTCGCCCATGATCACGTCGAAGGCCGAGAGGCGGTCGCTGGCCACCATCAGGATGCGGTCGTCGCCCACGGCGTAGTTGTCGCGCACCTTGCCGCGCGCGAGCAGCGGCAGGGACGTGAGGGCGGAGGTGTGCAGTGCGGAGGAAAGGGGCAGGGTCATGGTGGGTGAAGCGATTGCGAACGGGAAAGCCGCGGCTTTCGGCGGCAGGGCCGGCCAGCCCGCGATTTTAGGGCGCGTGCCGGGATGGCCGGTGCAGGGCGGTCGGGAGGGTGGGGCGTGGGCCGGGACCGCAGCGGACGGCGGACCATCGGGTCGGCAGGGCGCCGTGCCGGCGGTGCGCCCCGCGAAGGCGTCTGCGCTGTGTGCCGCGGAGCAAAGCCAGGCTATTTTGCGCCGTTTTTCGGCCCTTGGCACCTGGGAGGGCAAGACCCGACAGCCGACTTCGGTATGCGTTTGCAATTGCCCGGGGGCGGGCGCATAGTGAATCCAACACATGCATGAGTTGACCTTTCGCCGGGCCGTCCTTCCACCAGACCTTTGAGGACGGCGCTTCTTCAACGCAAGCCCAGGAGGCCAGTTTTATGAACCTGACGATCAGCGGTCATCACCTCGAAGTCACTCCCGCATTGCGCGCCCATGTGACGGAAAAGCTGGACATCATCAGCAAGCATTTCGACCAGGTGGTCGACGTCAAGGTGCTGCTCACCGTCGAGAAGCAAAAGGAAAAGGAAAAGCGCCAGCGCGCGGAATGCAACGTGCATGTGAAAGGCAGTGATCTGTTCGCCGAGAGTTCCCATTCCGACCTGTACGTGGCCGTGAACGACCTGGTGGAAAAGCTGGACCGCCAGGTGGTCCGCCACAAGGACCGCATCCAGAATCACCACCATGGCGCCATCAAGCGGGAGCTGGTGGCCTGATGGGTGCCGGGGCCTGGGCAGCCAGGCCCTTCGCCACGCCGCCCCCCAGGGGCGGTTTTTTTTATGCCCCCCGCAAAGTGCTCAGGGTTTATGCTAGGGGGTGCATAATCGCAACCCTCCACCATGAACCGTCTTGCCTCCATCCTGCCTGCCGCTCAAGTGCTCGTGAGCGTCGACGCCACCAGCAAAAAGCGCGCTTTCGAAGAGGCAGGGTTGTTGTTCGAGAGCCAGCACGGCCTGTCGCGCGCCCTCATCACCGACAGCCTCTTCGCCCGCGAGCGGCTGGGCTCCACGGGACTGGGCCACGGTGTCGCCATCCCGCATGGCCGCATCAAGGGCCTGAAGGCACCTATGGCCGCCGTCTTCCAGCTGGCCCACCCGATCGGTTTCGATGCGCCGGACGAGCAGCCCGTCGGGCTCCTGATCTTCCTGCTGGTGCCCGAGGCGGCCACGCAAAAGCACTTGGAGATCCTGTCCGAGATCGCCGAGCTGCTGAGCGATGGCTCACTGCGCGAGCGCATCAAGGGCAGCACCGATGCCGCCGAGCTGCACGGCCTGATCGCCGGCTGGCAGTCCGCCCAGGCCACCGCCTGACCCCGCCGCCGCCGCCGCCGCTGCAAACGCTGAACCTTCCGTGAAACCCAACGTCGTCAGCGCCGATGTCCTGTTCGAGGAGTTCCGCGGCCCGCTGAAGTGGGAATGGGTCGCCGGCCTCGGGGCCTCCGAGCGGCGCTTCGACGAGGTGGCCGTGCGCTCCGCGCGCTCCGGCGCCGACCTGGTGGGCTACCTCAATTACATCCACCCGTACCGGGTGCAGATCCTGGGCGAGCGTGAAACCGCCTACCTCACCAACGCGACGCCCGAGGACTGCAAGCGCCGCATCGCCCGCATCGTCACGCTGGAGCCGCCCGTGCTGGTGCTGGCCGACAGCCAGGTCGCGCCCGATGCGCTGCTGTCCATGTGCGAGCGTGCGCAGATCCCGATGTTCTCCACGCACGAGTCGTCGGCCTTCGTCATCGACGTGCTGCGCGCCTACCTGTCCAAGCACTTCGCCGACCGCACCACCATGCACGGCGTGTTCATGGACATCCTGGGCCTGGGCGTGCTGATCACCGGCGAGTCGGGCCTGGGCAAGAGCGAGCTGGGCCTGGAGCTGATCTCGCGCGGCAACGGCCTGGTGGCCGACGACGCGGTGGACCTGTTCCGCATCAACCAGACCACCATCGAGGGCAAGTGCCCCGACCTGCTGCAGAACCTGCTGGAAGTGCGCGGCATCGGCCTGCTGGACATCCGCGCGATCTTTGGCGAGACCGCCGTGCGGCGCAAGATGCGGCTCAAGCTCATCGTGCATCTGGTGCGCAAGGAAACGCTGGAGCGCGACTACGAACGCATGCCCTACGAGCCCCTCACGCAGGACGTGCTGGGCGTGCCGGTGCTCAAGGTGGTGATCCAGGTGGTGGCGGGCCGCAACATCGCCGTGCTGGTCGAGGCGGCTGTGCGCAACACCATCCTGAACCTGCGCGGGATCGACACCTACCAGGAATTCGTGGAGCGGCACCGCCGCGCCATGGAGCGCGACGGCTCCTGACCATCGCGCCGCGTCCCGGGCCCGCCGGGCGGCGCGCGCCCGCTGCTCAGCGGTGCTGCGTGGTGGCCAGCTTGGCGCAGGTGGCGCACTGGCCGTACAGCGCCATCGAATGATCCTGCACCACCCAGCCCTTCGACTTGGCCACCAGTTGCTGGCGCTTTTCGATCTCGGGGTCGTAGAACTCCTCGACCTTGCCGCAGACCGTGCAGATGAAGTGGTCGTGGTGCTGGCCCTCGTTGAGCTCGTACACCGCCTTGCCGCTTTCGAAGTTGCTGCGGTTCAGGATGCCCGCCTGCTCGAATTGCGTGAGCACGCGGTAAACCGTGGCCAGGCCGATGTCCGAGCGCTCCTGCAGCAGCACGCGGAACACGTCTTCTGCGGTCATGTGGCGCTGCGCGCCCTTCTGGAAGATCTCGAGGATCTTCAGGCGCGGCAGGGTCGCCTTCAGGCCGGTGCTCTTGAGTTCGTCGATGTTCGTCATGACAGGGGTTTCCGTGTACCAAACCAGCGTGCCAAAGCCCGGGAGAAGCTGCCGCTACAATGGGTCGGATCATATCGCCTATGCCTAACTCCATGTCCGTTTCCGCCCGCTGCAGCGCCCGTTGGGCCCTGACCCTGTTGATCGGCGCCAGCTTGACGGCCTGCGGCAGCTTCGACAGCGCCAGCAACCGCGTCGCCAGCCTGGTCACTCCCTACAAGGTGGACGTGGTTCAAGGCAACTTCGTCTCCCGCGAGCAGGTCGAGGCGCTCAAGCCCGGCATGGGGCGCCAGCAGGTCAAGGAAATCCTCGGCACGCCGTTGGTGACCAGCCTGTTCCACGCCGACCGCTGGGAATACGTCTTCACGCTCAAGCGCCCCGGCGTCGAGGTGCAGTCGCGCAAGCTGACCGTGTTCTTCAACGGCGACGTGTTCGAGCGCGCCGAGGGCGACGAGATGCCCACCGAGGCCGAGTTCGTCGCCACCCTGGGCACCCGCACCCCGAAGAACAAAGTGCCGGTGCTGGAGGCGACCGAGGCCCAGCTGGCCAAGTTCCCCAAACCGGCCACGCTGCCCGAACCTGCCGATTCGCCCGTGCCCACGCCGCCGTCCAGCTACCCGCCGCTGGAATCGTCGACCCGCTGATTCCCGCCGGCCAGGGCCTGGTGCACACCGGCCCTGCGGCTTAGCCGCTGATCTTTCCATGACCGCCACCACTTCCCCGAACGCATCCCCCTCCACCCCTTGCCGCGTGGCCGTCGCCGGGGCCTCCGGCCGCATGGGGCGCATGCTGATCGAAGCCATCCGCGACACCGGCGGCGAATGCGTGCTGGCCGGCGCGCTCGACGTGGCGGCCAGCCCCGCCATCGGCTCCGACGCCACCGCCTTCCTGGGGTATGCCAGCGGCGTGGCCATCACGGCCGACGTGCGCGAAGGCCTGCGCCACGCCGACGTGCTGATCGACTTCACCCGCCCCGAGGGCACCATGGCCCACCTCGCGGTATGCGCCGAGACGGGCGTCAAGATGGTCATCGGCACCACGGGCCTGTCCGACGCGCAAAAGGCCGAGATCGCCGCCGCCAGCGAACGCACCGCCATCCTGCTGTCGCCCAACATGAGCGTGGGCGTGAACGTCACGCTCAAGCTTCTGGAGCTGGCCGCCAAGGCCATGTCCACCGGCTACGACATCGAGATCATCGAGTCCCACCACCGCCACAAGGTGGATGCGCCCTCGGGCACCGCGCTCAAGATGGGCGAGGTCATCGCCCAGGCCCTGGGGCGCGATCTCAAGGACTGCGCCGTCTATGCCCGCGAGGGCATCACGGGCGAGCGCGATCCGTCGAGCATCGGCTTTTCCGCCATCCGCGGCGGCGACATCGTGGGCGACCACACCGTGCTGTTCGCCGGCACCGGCGAGCGCATCGAGATCACCCACAAATCCGCCAGCCGCACGACCTATGCCCAGGGCAGCCTGCGCGCCGTGCGATTCCTCGCCGCGCACCAGACCGGCCTGTTCGACATGTTCGACGTGCTGGGCCTGAACGCCGCCTGACGGCCGGCGCGCACGCGATGGACGGCCTGCACTGGTGGCGTCAGGGCGACGCGGTCACCCAGATCAGCGCGCTGCTGCTGCTGGCCATGTCGGTCGCCAGCTGGGTCGTGATCGTCTGGAAGGCCCTGCTGATGCGCCGTGCCCGCCGTGATGCGGCCCGCGCCATCGCCGCCTTCTGGCAGGCCCCGTCGATCGCCCTGGCGGCCGAGCGCCTGCCTGCCTTCGACCGCGATGGCCTGGTGATGCCGCTGGTGCAGGCGGCCAGCGCCGTGGCCGGCGCCAATCAGGCCCCCG
>NZ_BAAJYR010000077.1:0-15026 GCF_057546605.1 Acidovorax sp. KPB24-03
GTGGCCAAGATCATTGCTTAAGCCTCAGGCACAAAGGAACTTGCCATGTCCAAGCAAAAAATCCGCATCCGCCTGAAGGCGTTTGATTACAAGCTGATCGACCAGTCCGCTGCCGAGATCGTTGATACAGCCAAGCGCACCGGCGCCATCGTCAAGGGCCCCGTGCCCCTGCCGACGCGCATGAAGCGTTTCGACATCCTGCGTTCGCCGCACGTCAACAAGACCAGCCGCGACCAGCTCGAAATCCGCACGCACCAGCGCCTGATGGACATCGTCGATCCGACGGACAAGACGGTGGACGCGCTGATGAAGCTCGACCTGCCGGCTGGCGTGGACGTCGAAATCAAGCTGCAGTAATTTAGCGGCTCTGGGGCGCGGCGGTTGCTGCGCGCCAACACATAACGCGGACTTGCTTGCAAAAGCAGTCCGCGTTATACTTTGCGGCTTCGCCTTTTTTTGCGCTTTGCGTGACGGCGGCGGAGTTTTATCAACCTTCTTTCGCGCACGGCGGTGCAAACGTTGTGCAAACGCTTTGGCCAATTGAAGTCGAGGCGGTGAAAGTTTTGGAGAAAATCAATGAGTCAAAGCAACTCCCAAGGGTTGCTGGGCCGCAAGGTGGGCATGATGCGTCTGTTCACCGATGACGGGGACGCAGTGCCCGTCACGGTGGTGGATGTGTCCAACAACCGCGTGACCCAGGTTAAAACCCAAGAGAACGATGGCTACGTGGCCTTGCAGGTCACGTTTGGTTCGCGCAAGGCATCGCGTGTGACCAAGCCCGCAGCGGGCCATCTGGCAAAGGCCGGCGTCGAAGCCGGTGAAGTGATCCGCGAATTCCGCGTGACCGCTGATGTCGCCGCCCAGTACGCCGTCGGTTCCACCGTCCCCGTGACGCTGTTCACCGTGGGCCAGAAGGTGGACGTGCAAGGCACGTCGATCGGCAAGGGCTACGCTGGCACGATCAAGCGCCACAACATGGCCTCGCAGCGCGCATCGCACGGTAACAGCCGTTCGCACAATGTGCCTGGCTCCATCGGTATGGCACAAGACCCCGGTCGCGTGTTCCCCGGTAAGCGCATGACCGGCCACCTGGGCGATGTCACCAAGACCACGCAAAACCTCGATGTCATCCGCATCGACGAAGCGCGTCAACTGCTCTTGATCAAGGGCGCCATTCCGGGCTCCAAGGGCGGGTTCGTGACGGTGCGTCCGGCAGTCAAGGCCAAAGCTTCCAAGGGAGCGAACTAATGCAGCTCGAACTCCTGAATGACCAAGGCCAGGCCGCATCGAAATTCGATGCGCCCGAAACCGTGTTCGGTCGCGAATACAACGAAGATCTGGTTCACCAGATCGTGGTGGCTTACCAGGCCAATGCCCGCCAGGGCACGCGTGCTCAAAAAGACCGCGAACAGGTCAAGCACTCCACCAAGAAGCCCTTCAAGCAAAAAGGCACCGGCCGCGCTCGCGCTGGTATGACCTCCTCGCCTCTGTGGCGTGGGGGCGGTCGCATCTTCCCGAATCTGCCTGAAGAAAACTTCACGCAGAAGATCAACAAGAAGATGTACCGCGCCGGTATGGCTGCGATCTTTTCGCAGCTGGCCCGCGAAGGCCGTCTGGCCGTGGTGGACTCGCTGACGTTGGAAAGCCCCAAGACCAAGGTGCTCGCCGACAAGTTCAAGGCGATGAACCTGCAGTCGGTGATGGTGATCGCCGACGAAGTGGACGAAAACCTGTACCTTGCTTCGCGCAATCTGAAGAACGTGTTCATCGTTGAACCCCGTTACGCAGACCCCGTGTCGCTGGTGCACTACAAGAAAGTGCTCGTCACCAAGGGCGCGATCGACAAACTCAAGGAGATGTTCGCATGAGCACGCCCAAGTTTGACGAAGGTCGTCTGATGCAAGTGCTGGTCGCTCCCATCGTGTCCGAAAAGGCCACCATGGTTGCCGAGAAGTCCAATGCTGTGACGTTCAAGGTGCTGCAGAACGCAACCAAGCCAGAAATCAAGGCCGCTGTGGAATTGATGTTCAAGGTCGAGGTCAAGGGCGTCTCTGTGGTGAACACCAAAGGCAAGGCCAAGCGTTTTGGCAAGACCATGGGCCGCCGCGACAACGTGCGCAAGGCTTATGTCACGCTGCAACCAGGTCAAGAGCTGAACCTGTCCGGGGAGGCCGCGTAATCATGGCCGTCATCAAAATGAAACCCACTTCGCCCGGCCAACGCGCTGTGGTGAAGGTTACCCGTGACCACCTGTACAAGGGTGAAGCGTATGCGCCGCTGCTGGAGCCTCAGTTCCAGAAGGCCGGTCGCAACAACAACGGTCACATCACGACCCGCCACAAGGGCGGCGGTCACAAGCACCACTACCGCGTGGTGGATTTCGTCCGCAACAAGGATGGCATCCCCGCAAAGGTCGAGCGCATTGAATACGATCCGAACCGTACGGCCCACATCGCTCTGGTGTGCTATGCCGACGGCGAGCGCCGTTACATCATTGCCCCCCGTGGTCTGGAAGTCGGCAGCACGCTCCTGAGCGGCTCCGAAGCCCCGATCCGTGCAGGCAACACGCTGCCGATCCGCAACATCCCCGTGGGTTCGACCATCCACTGCATCGAGCTCAAGCCCGGTGCCGGCGCGCAGATCGCACGCTCGGCAGGTGCTTCCGCAACGCTGCTGGCTCGTGAAGGCACGTACGCCCAGGTGCGCATGCGCTCTGGCGAAGTGCGCAAGATCCACATCGAGTGCCGTGCAACCATCGGCGAAGTCGCCAACGAAGAGCACAGCCTGCGCCAACTCGGCAAGGCCGGTGTGAAGCGCTGGATGGGTATTCGCCCAACGGTTCGTGGCGTGGCCATGAACCCGGTGGATCACCCTCACGGTGGTGGCGAAGGCCGCACCGGCGAAGGCCGCCATGCAGTCGATCCTTGGGGCAATCTGACCAAGGGTTATCGCACCCGCAACAACAAGCGCACACAAGTGATGATTGTGTCGCGTCGCAAGAAGTAAGGGATAACAAATGACTCGCTCTCTCAAAAAGGGTCCGTTTGTTGACCACCACTTGATGGCAAAGGTCGAAAAGGCCATTGCGACCAAGGACAAGAAACCAGTCAAGACCTGGTCGCGTCGCTCCATGGTTCTGCCCGATTTCATCGGTCTGACCATTGCCGTGCACAACGGCAAGCAGCACGTACCGGTGTATGTCACCGACCAGATGGTGGGCCACAAGCTGGGCGAATTCGCCCTGACGCGCACCTTCAAGGGTCACCCCGCGGACAAGAAAGTCCAGAAGAAGTAAGGAACGACCATGTCTGAAACACGTGCAGTCCTCCGGGGCGTCCGTCTGTCGGTCGACAAGGGCCGTCTGGTCGCTGATCTGATCCGCGGCAAGAAGGTCGACCAGGCTCTGAACATCCTGACGTTCACGCAGAAAAAAAGCTGCAGGAATCGTCAAGAAGGTGCTGGAGTCCGCCATCGCCAACGCTGAGCACAACGACGGCGCCGACATCGACGAACTGAAGGTCAAGACCATCTACGTCGAACAAGGCACCACGCTCAAGCGTTTCACCGCGCGCGCCAAAGGCCGCGGCAATCGCATCAGCAAGCCCACGTGCCATGTGTACGTGACGGTTGGCAACTGAAGGCCCGAGGAAGACTATGGGACAGAAAATCCATCCTACCGGCTTCCGCCTGGCGGTCAGCCGCAATTGGGCCAGCCGTTGGTACGCGAGCAACCGTGACTTCGCCGGCATGCTGGCCGAAGACATCAAGGTGCGCGAATACCTGAAGGCCAAGCTGAAGAACGCTGCCGTCTCGCGTATCCTGATCGAGCGCCCCGCCAAGAATGCCCGCATCACCATCTACTCGGCACGTCCGGGCGTGGTGATCGGCAAGAAGGGCGAAGACATCGAGAACCTGAAGAAGGAACTCGCGACGCGTCTGGGCGTGCCGGTCGCAGTGAACATCGAAGAAGTGCGCAAGCCCGAAATCGATGCCAAGCTGATCGCCGACAGCATCACGCAACAGCTGGAAAAGCGGATCATGTTCCGCCGCGCCATGAAGCGCGCCATGCAAAACGCCATGCGTCTGGGTGCCCAGGGCATCAAGATCATGTCGTCCGGCCGTCTGAACGGGATTGAAATCGCCCGTTGCGAGTGGTACCGCGAAGGTCGCGTGCCGCTTCACACCCTGCGCGCCGACATCGACTATGGCACGTCCGAAGCCAAGACCACCTACGGCGTCATCGGCGTCAAGGTCTGGGTCTACAAGGGCGATACGCTGGGCCGCAACGATCTGCCCGCAGTGGAAACACCGCGTCCAGAAGAAGAGCGTCGTCCCCGTGGCCCGCGTCGCGATGGCCGCCCAGGTGGCGATCGTCCGGGTGCAGGCCGTGGTGGTCCACGCCGTCCAGCCGGTGCCAATGCGGCGCCTGCAGACGGTAGCGACAAGCCCGCCGGTGCCGGTGGCGCCGATAACACCGCCGTTAAGCGCGTTCGCAAGGTTGACGCGCCCGCTACAGCAGCGGACGGCAAAGGAGAATAAAGATGCTGCAACCCGCTCGCCGCAAGTACCGCAAAGAGCAGAAGGGCCGTAACACCGGCGTTGCCACCCGTGGCAATTCGGTGGCCTTCGGCGACTTCGGCCTGAAGTGCACGGACCGTGGTCGTCTGACGGCCCGCCAGATCGAGGCCGCACGCCGTGCGATCTCCCGTCACGTGAAGCGTGGCGGCCGTATCTGGATCCGCGTGTTCCCCGACAAGCCGATCTCTACCAAGCCCGCCGAAGTTCGGATGGGTAACGGTAAGGGCAACCCCGAGTATTACGTGGCTGAAATTCAGCCCGGCAAGGTGGTGTTCGAGATCGTCGGTGTGCCTGAAGAACTGGCCCGTGAAGCGTTCCGCCTGGCTGCTGCCAAGCTGCCGCTGCGCACCACGTTCGTGGCCCGTCAAATTGGCGCTTAAATTCAGGAGAATCGAAATGACGAAAGCTGCTGAACTGCGCCAAAAAAGACGTCGCTGGCATCGAAACCGAAATCAAGTCCTTGCAAAAGGCCCACTTCGGTCTGCGCATGCAGAAGGCCACGCAACAACTGGCAAACACCAATACGCTGCGTATCACCCGTCGGGATATCGCTCGTGCCAAGACCATTCTTGCTGAAAAGCAAGCCGCCAAGTAAGGAGCCCACATGACGGAAGCTAAAAAATCCCTCAAGCGCACCTTGATTGGCAAGGTGGTCAGCGACAAGCGTACGAAAACCGTGACCGTGCTGGTCGAGCGCCGTGTGAAGCACGAGCTCTACGGCAAGATCGTGGCGAAATCCAGCAAGTACCACGCCCATGACGAAAAGGGCGAATACAAGTTGGGTGACACCATCGAGATCACGGAAAGCCGTCCGATCTCCAAGACCAAGAACTGGGTTGCCACCCGTCTGGTCCAGAAGGCCGCACTGGTCTGATTGGCAGATCCTTACAAGCCCTACGGGCTTGTTGGCTGCAAAGCCGCTCAAAACGACCCACAATGCTGGGTCGTTTTGTTTTTGGGGGCCCGCGTTCTGCAGGTCCCTTATTCCACCCCCTAGGAGCCCAGCATGATCAAAGTCGGTGAAACCCTGCCCGCCATCACCTTGATGGAATATTCCGAAGTCGAAGGCGACGGTTGCAGCCTCGGCCCCAACCCTGTCGCGGTGGACCAGGCCACCACCGGCAAGACCATCGCGCTGTTTGCCGTGCCAGGTGCCTTCACGCCAACCTGTTCCGCCAAGCATGTTCCCGGATATGTGGAGCAGGCCGAGGCTTTCAAGGCCGCGGGTGTTGACGAGATCTGGTGCCTGAGCGTGAATGACGCGTTCGTGATGGGTGCCTGGGCGCGCGATCAGAAGACGCAGGGCAAGGTGCGCATGCTGGCGGACGGTGATGCCGCTTTTGCCAAGGCCACGGGCCTGACGCTGGATTTGAACGGCAAGGGCCTGGGCCTGCGCAGCAATCGCTATTCGATGCTGGTGAAAGATGGCAAGGTGGCATCACTGAACATCGAAGCGCCCGGCAAGTTCGAAGTGAGCGACGCGGCAACGTTGCTGGCACAGGCCAAGGGCTGAACGCACAAAGTGCCGCTGGCTGGGGATGGGAGAGGAGATTGCCCATCCCGCGTCCAGCGCCATGCGGTTTGCTGGGTGACCTCACAGCAGGCGTTGTGTGGTGATGGCAGCACGGTCCCCAGAGGCGGAGCACGGCCCTTTGTGCCAAGCCAACATGCTGGTCATGGCAGCCCGGCATCGGGTGCTCCGTCCCGGCGCCTGCTCGCCGTGCATTAATCGATATCCGCCTTGAGGTAGTGCGAGCCTGCGATGGGGTTGTGATAGTAGGGCGGGATTTCTTCGAAGCCCAAGTCGGCATACAGCGCACGGGCCGATTCCATGCCATCGAGCGTATCGAGCAGCACGCAGGCATATCCCGCTTGCCGCGCGGCATCGAGAATGGCCTCTGCCAGTTGCCGGCCGAGGCCGAAACCGCGGAATGCCTTGCGCACATACAGGCGCTTCATTTCGCTGGCGTTGGGGTAATCGGCGTTGTCCATGGGGCGCAGGGCACAGCAGCCCGCGATGGCACCGTCCACTTCCGCCAGCAGGATCTGGCCACGCGGCGGTGCATAGTCCGCCGGCAGGGTGGCCAGTTCGGCCTCGAAGTTCTGGAAATACAGGTCGATGCCCAAGCTGTCGGCATATTCCCGGAAGATGTCGCGCACAGCGTCCATCTCGGCAGGAAGGGTCGGCGTCAGCAGGGCCACGGAGGGCTGGTCCACAGGCGGTTGCTAGGAACGAAGGAGTTGCCAGTGTAGCGGGCTCTGCCCGGCCCCTTCAACCGGCGGTTGGCCGCCCAAGCCGTGGAGCGAGGGTCAGGTCTCTGCCAGCAGGCGCTCGATGAGCCGATGGAGCTCGGGGAAGTCGGGAGCCCCGACATAGGTCTTGACGATCTCTCCGCGCTTGTTGACGATGAAAGTGGACGGGGTGAGCTTGACGTCACCCCAGGCCTGGGCCACCGCGCCCGTGTTGTCGATGGCAACCTTGAACGGCAGTTGGCGGGTTTCGGCGAAATTCACCACATAGCTCGGTGGGTCGTAGCTCATGGCGACGGCCAAGGTGTCGAAGCCCTGTGCCCGGTACTTCTGGTAGGTCGCCACGACCTCGGGCATCTCGGCCACGCAGGTGACGCAACTGGTGGCCCAGAAGTTGACCAGGGTGACCTGGCCGTGCAGATCGGCGGTGGTCTTCTTGGAGCCGTCCAGCAGCACAAAGGTCGACTGCGGTGCCTGGGACGTGCCGGCGCCCAGGAACACGAAGGCGCCGATGCCTGCGAATGCCGCCACTGCCGCGGCGCCCAACCAATGCTTGATGCCCATTGCGCTCTTTCCACCTGTGTCTGCACGGTGCGTGCAGCTGTCTGTCGACATTTTGCCGGACGGTCCGGATCTTCGGGGTGATGGAGCGCAAGGCCCTGCGAAAGTTCGCTGATCCTGCGAAGCCGAAGCCCCGGACCGGCTTGCCACAGCAGGCCCATTGCGGCACTCCGGATAATGCGCGGATGCATTGCCCAATTGGTATCGCCTCTGCGCTGGCCCTGCTGCTCGCCGGCTGCAGCCCCGCGCTGAACTGGCGCAGCGTGCCGCTCGAAAGCGCCGGCCTCACGGTGCTGCTGCCTTGCAAGCCGGATCACGCGACACGTTCGGTGGATCTGGGTGGGCGGCCCGCGGATCTGGCCATGGTGGGCTGCGAGGCCGATGGCGCGACGTTTGCCGTTTCGCACATGGTGGTCGAAGACCCCTCGCAGGCGGGCGCTGTCCTCGCGCAGTGGCGGGCGGCGGTGCTGGCACGCATGCAGGCGCCGGCGGCAGGGGATGCCGAGGCCGGTGCTGTTGCCTTCGTGCCGGCCGGTGCCCTGGCCCTGCCGCAGTCGGTGCGGCTGCAAGCCCAGGGGCGGCGCAGCGACGGCGGTGCGGTGATCGCGCAAGCCGTCTGGTTTGCCCGCATGGAAGGGCGGCAGGCGCGCCTGTACCATGCGGTGGTCTATACGGACGCCCCGCGCATGGCGGTCGCGGACACGTTCTTTGCCGGACTGGCGCTGCCATGATCGGGGTCGCCTCTGCTTCCTCAGGCCTTGCGCGCGGGCTGCGAATGCCCAGCGAAGGTTGCACGCGGCGCCATAATGCGGTTCACTCCATCGCCCCATGAGCACGCGCATCCTCATCATTGCCCACTCCCCGCTGGCCCATGCGCTGCGCGAGTGCGCTCTCCATGTTTTCCCCGACTGCGGCGACGAGGTACTCGCGTTCGACGTGCATCCCCACACGCCGCCCGAAGAGACCCTGGCCACCGCCCGCATCCTGCTGGCTTCGCACGACGGCGATTCGCCCACGCTGGTGCTGACCGACGTGTTCGGCGCCACCCCATGCAATGTCGCGCAGCGCCTGGTGGATGGCGAGCACTCACGGCTGGTCACCGGCGTGAATCTGCCCATGCTGCTGCGCACCGTGAGCTACCGGCACGAACCGCTGGAGGCGCTCGTTTCGCGCGCGGTGGTTGGCGGCACCCAGGGCGTGATGCAGGTGGCGATCTCGGCCCCGCAGAACCAGATACGACGTTCCCACCATGATCAAGACGACCATCACCATCAGCAATAAGCTGGGCCTGCACGCCCGGGCGTCCGCCAAGCTCACGAAGCTGGCAGGCAGTTTTCCGTGCGATGTCTGGCTGGCCAAGGGCGAGCGGCGCATCAATGCCAAGAGCATCATGGGCGTCATGATGCTGGCCGCCGGGCTGGGCTCGACGGTCGAGTTGGAGACCAACGGCGCGCAGGAGCAGGAAGCCATGGATGCGCTTCGGGCCTTGATCGACGGCAAGTTCGGCGAAGGGGAGTGATGTGCGGGCCGCGCTGATCGCCTGCCGCGCCGCCTGCCAGCCTGCGCACGCCGCGGACAGGCCCGGAGCGCCAGCGCCATGACGTTCGCCGTCCACGGTCTGGCGGTCGCCCGCGGCATCGCCATCGGGCGCGCCGTGCTGGTCGCCTCGAGCCGCGTGGATGTGGCGCACTATTTCATCGAGGCGGACCAGGTCGGCGCGGAGATCGTGCGCGTGCGCAACGGCCGCAACGCCGTGGTGGAGGAACTGCAGCGCCTGCAGGCCGAGATGCCGCACGATGCGCCCCCCGAGCTGGCGGCGCTGCTCGACGTGCACATGATGCTGCTGCAGGACGAGGCGCTGGTGAGCGGCGTCAAGCACTGGATCACCGACCGCCTCTACAACGCCGAATGGGCGCTGACCACCCAGCTGGAGGTCATCGCGCGCCAGTTCGACGAGATGGAGGACGAGTACCTGCGCGAGCGCAAAGCCGACCTGGAGCAGGTGGTGGAGCGCGTCCTGCGCCACATGAAAGGCGTGGCCAGCCCGGTGGCGCCGCCGCCCAGCAGCCCGCGCCGCAGCAACCAGCAGGACCTGCTGCTGGACGACACGGTGGACGTGCCCCTCGTGCTGGTGGCCCACGACCTGTCGCCGGCCGACATGCTGCAGTTCAAGAAGAGCGTGTTCGCCGGTTTCGTGACGGACGTGGGCGGCAAGACCTCGCACACGGCCATCGTGGCGCGCAGCATGGACATCCCCGCGGTGGTGGGCGCGCGCGCCGCCAGCCAGCTGGTGCGGCAGGACGACTGGGTCATCATTGACGGCGATGCCGGCGTGATGATCGTGGACCCGTCGCCCATCATCCTGGCCGAATACGGTTTCCGCCAGCGCCAGACCACGCTGGAGCGCGAGCGCCTGTCGCGTCTGCGCCATACGCCGGCGGTCACGCTGGATGGGCAGAAAATCGAGCTGCTGGCCAACATCGAGCAGCCTGCTGACGCGGCCGCTGCGCTGCGCGGCGGCGCTGCGGGCGTGGGCCTGTTCCGCAGCGAATTCATGTTCATGGGGCGCAACGGCCACCTGCCGGGCGAGGAAGAGCAGTACCAGGCCTACCGCGAGGCGGTGCAGGGCATGAACGGCATGCCCGTCACGCTGCGCACCATCGACGTGGGGGCCGACAAGCCGCTCGACAAGGGCTACAAGGACAGCTACCTGAATCCCGCGCTCGGCCTGCGTGCCATCCGCTGGAGCCTGGCCGATCCGGCCATGTTCCGCACGCAGCTGCGCGCCGTGCTGCGCGCGGCCGTGCATGGCCCGGTGAACCTGCTGTTCCCGATGCTCGCGCACGTGAGCGAGATCCAGCAGACCCTCGCCCAGGTGGAAATGGCCCGCGCCGAGCTGGATGCGCGCGGCGTGGCACATGGGCCGGTGCAACTGGGGGCGATGATCGAGGTGCCGGCCGCCGCGCTCATGGTGCGCAGCTTCCTGAAGTATTTCGACTTCCTGTCGATCGGCACCAACGACCTGATCCAGTACACCCTGGCCATCGACCGCGCCGACGAGGCCGTGGCCCACCTCTACGACCCCCTGCACCCCGCCGTGCTGCAGCTGGTGGCCCAGGTGATTGCCGAGGGCGAGCGCCAGGGCAAGAGCGTGTGCGTGTGCGGCGAGACGGCGGGCGACGTCTCCATGACGCGGCTGCTGCTGGGCCTGGGCCTGCGCAGCTTTTCCATGCACCCGGCGCAGATCCTCGCGGTCAAGCAGGAGGTGCTGCGCGCCGACACCCGCAAGCTCGGGCCGTGGGCGCAGGGCGTGCTTGCCTCGGACGACCCGGCCGCACTGCTGGCCGAATAATTTGCTATAAATTTAATAGCTAAAGAGGCAATGAATCTCCTGGCGTCGGGCCTGTTTGACCAGATGCCGCTGCGCCAGCCTTGCCGGCGGCGCTTCCGTCAGAAAACCTGGGCCAGCGTGACGATGAGGCGCCCTTTGTTGGGCGAGTAGCGCGCGGCATCCGCTGCCGGGCCGGTAGCGGCCGCATAGGCGGCCTGCCGGTTGGCCGCCTGCAATGCCCCGGTGAGCGAGAGCCCGCCGCCGAAGTCGTAGGCCGCACCGACCTGGTAATCGACGTAGCTGGGCCATCCCAGGCGGCGGATGTCTCCGGCCATTCGCGTATAGCCGATGGCGGCCTTCAAGCTGAGCTGCGCGCCCAGCGCGTGGCTGTACGCCAGGTTCACATAGCCCGTGTTGCGCCCCGACAGGCCCGAGCCCGTCCGGGCGCCCGCATAGCCGAAATAGTCGTCCGACACGGTGTGCGAGTACTTGAGCGTGAACGTGCCCAGGGCTTCGTCGGCATGGGTGGCGCTGGCATACAGCTCGGTGGTGTTGCCGCTGCGGTTGCCGGGGTAGAGGTAGGCGAGGGCGCCCACGTCGAGATCGGTGGCACCGGCCTTCCATTTGTAGCCGCCGTAGAGGTCGCTCTCCAGTTGGTTGCCGCGCAGCCAGTTCACGCTGGCGTTCCAGTTGCCGATGTACCAGCCACTGTCACCGAAGGCGTAGTCGACGCCGCCCTGCACCGCCGGCTTGAAGGCGCCGGTCTTGGCGAACTGGTTCGAACGGAGCATGTCCTGGTCCTGCCCGCGGAACTTGTAGTTCGACGTGAGGGCAAGGTTGCCCGTGAACTGGGCGTGGGCCAGCAGCGGCAGGGCCGCGCACAGGGCGGCGGCCAGGGGAAGGGCTCTGAAAACGGGGAAAGGGGTCATGGCTTCACGCGGTCGTTGGAAAGCGCAAAGCGTAGGCAGGCACCCGTAAAAACGGTGTCAAAAGCATGGCACCGCCCATCAAGAATCGGTAACGACACCCCGCCGCCACGCATTTTTACGGCGCGTTTACGCCCCGTGCCCCAGTCTGTGCACCCTTTTTACGGGCGCCTTCCGAGAATCGATTCCATCGTTTTGATGCAGGAGTGAGAGATGGACATCGTGTGGATTGCAGCGCTGGTGGCGCTGTGGGTGGCCATGGCGGAGGCCGTGGTGCTGCTGGGCCGGTTCGACGGCCCCAAAGGAGCATCGCGGTGATCGCGCTCGACGTGCTCTACGGCTTCGGCGCCATCGTGGCCGTCGTCCTGTTCGCGTACCTGGTGTTCGCGCTCATCTGCGCCGAGGAGTTCTGACATGGACGCGTCCGCCTGGGGCCTGCTGGCCCTGTTCCTCCTCGTGCTCCTCGTGCTGGCCTGGCCCCTGGGCCGATGGTTGGCCGCGATCTGCGATGGCCGGCTGCCGCAGTGGATGCACAGCGCCGAGTCACCGCTGTACCGCGTGGCCGGCGTGCGGCCTGAAGAGAGCATGCACTGGCGGCATTACGCGCTGGCCTTGCTGGCGTTCAATGCCATCGGTGCCGTGTTCGTGTACGGCCTGCAGCGCCTGCAGGCCTGGCTGCCGCTCAACCCGCAGGGCATGCCTGCCGTATCGCCCGACTCGGCTTTCAACACGGCGGTGAGCTTCGTCTCCAACACCAACTGGCAGGGCTATGCGGGCGAGGGCACCATGGGCTACCTGACGCAGATGCTGGGACTGTCGGTGCAGAACTTCCTGTCGGCGGCCACGGGCATCGCGGTCGCGTTCGCGCTGGCCCGGGGCTTTGCCGCGCGCCGCACGGACGGCCAGGGGCTTGTGGGCAACTTCTGGGCCGACATGGTGCGCATCAACGCCTGGGTGCTGGTGCCGGTGTCTCTGGTAATCGCCGTGTTTCTGGTGGGGCAGGGCGTGATCCAGAACTTCTCTCCCTCCAAGGAAGTTGCCACGCTGGAGGCCACGGCCTACCAGAACCCGAAGCTGACGGCCGACGGGCAGCCCGAGAAAGACGCGGCCGGCAACCCGGTGACGGAGAGTGCGAGCACCGCCACGCAAACGCTGGCCATGGGGCCGGTGGCATCGCAGGAGGCCATCAAGATGCTGGGCACCAATGGCGGGGGCTTCTTCAATGCCAACTCGGCCCATCCGTACGAGAACCCCACGCCGCTGACCAACTTCGTGCAGATGCTGGCGATCTTCCTGATCCCCGCCGCCCTGTGCTTCACGTTCGGCCGGGTGGTGGGCGACCAGCGCCAGGGGCTGGCGATCCTGGCGGCCATGACCTTGATGTTCGCCGTGGCGGTGGCCGTGGTCATTCCCGCCGAGCAGGCCGGCAACCCGCGCATCGCCGCCCTGGGGGTGGACCAGGCCATGACGGCGCTGCAGTCCGGCGGCAACATGGAGGGCAAGGAAGTGCGCTTCGGCATCACCGCATCGGCAC
Organism: Acidovorax sp. KPB24-03; assembly: GCF_057546605.1. NCBI lineage: Bacteria > Pseudomonadati > Pseudomonadota > Betaproteobacteria > Burkholderiales > Comamonadaceae > Acidovorax > Acidovorax sp. KPB24-03. The sequence continues at coordinate 13,181 of NZ_BAAJYR010000077.1, forward strand.
TCTTCGCCGCCGTGACGACGGCCGCCTCGTGCGGCGCGGTGAACGCGATGCACGACTCGTTCACCCCGCTGGGCGGGCTGGTGCCGATGGTGCTGATGCAATTGGGCGAGGTGGTCTTCGGCGGCGTGGGCACGGGCCTGTACGGCATGCTGGTGTTCGCCATCCTCGCAGTGTTCATGGCGGGGCTGATGATCGGCCGCACGCCGGAGTACCTGGGCAAGAAGATCGAAGTGCGCGAGATGAAGCTCACTTCGGTGGCCATCCTGGTCACGCCCATCCTCGTGCTGGTGGGCGCCGCCGTGGCGGTGATCGCGCAGGCGGGCCAGGCCGGCATCGCCAACCCGGGCGCCCATGGCTTTTCCGAGATCCTCTACGCCCTCACGTCGGCGGGCAACAACAACGGCAGCGCCTTCGCGGGCCTGTCGGCCAACACGCCGTTCTACAACCTGCTGCTGGGGCTGACCATGTGGTTCGGTCGCTTCGGCGTGATCGTGCCGGTGCTGGCCATCGCGGGCTCGCTCGCGGCCAAGAAGCGGCTGCCCGCCACCGCCGGCACGCTGCCCACGCACGGGCCGCTGTTCGTGGCCCTGCTGATCGCCACCGTGCTGCTGGTGGGCTTGCTCAATTACGTTCCGTCCCTGGCGCTGGGCCCCGTCGTGGAACACCTGATGCTGTGGACCCCAGTGAGGCCCTGACATGACAACCCCCAAGACATCCCTTTCCCTTTCGCTGTTCGATGCGGCGCTGGTCAAGCCCGCGCTGTGGCAATCGTTCGCCAAGCTCGATCCCCGCGTGCAGTGGCGCAATCCGGTGATGTTCATCGTGTTCATCGGCAGCCTGTTCACCACGCTGCTCTGGCTGCATGCACTCACGGTGCCCAGGACACGGGCATGCGCCCGGCCTTCGTGCTGGCGATCGCCGTCTGGCTGTGGTTCACCGTGCTGTTTGCCAACTTCGCCGAAGCGCTGGCGGAGGGCCGCAGCAAGGCCCAGGCCGCATCGCTGCGCGGCCTGCGCAAGGACACCTGGGCCAAGAAGCTCGCCGAGCCGCGCCATGGCGCGACCTTCCTGCCCGAGCAGGCCACCAACCTGCGCCGCGGCGACGTGGTGCAGGTGGACGCAGGCGACGTGATTCCGCTGGACGGCGAGGTCATCGAGGGCGTGGCCTCGGTGGACGAGAGTGCCATCACCGGCGAATCCGCGCCGGTGGTGCGCGAGTCGGGCGGGGACTTCTCGGCCGTCACGGGCGGCACCCGGGTGCTGTCGGACTGGCTGGTGGTGCGCGTGACGGTAAACCCCGGCGAGTCGTTCCTGGACCGCATGATCTGCATGGTCGAGGCCGCCAAGCGCCAGAAGACACCCAACGAGGTGGCGCTGACCATCCTGCTGGTGGCGCTCACCATCGTGTTCCTCGTGGTCACCGTGACACTGCTGCCGTTCTCGATCTTCAGCGTGGGTGCGTCAGGGGTGGGCACGGTCGTGTCGCTCACCGCGCTGGTGGCGCTCCTCGTGTGCCTGATTCCCACCACCATCGGCGGCCTGCTGTCGGCCGTGGGCGTGGCGGGCATGAGCCGCATGATGCAGGCCAACGTGATCGCCACCTCCGGACGCGCGGTGGAGGCTGCGGGCGACGTGGATGTGCTGCTGCTGGACAAGACCGGCACCATCACGCACGGCAACCGCCAGGCGAGCGCGTTCCTGCCCGCTCCGGGCACCGCCAAGGAGCGCCTGGCCCGTGCCGCCATGCTGGCGTCGCTGGCCGATGAAACGCCCGAGGGCCGCAGCATCGTCGAGCTGGCGCGCCGCAGCGGCGTGCCCGAAGAGGCCGCGGCGCCCGGCGTGCGCCT
>NZ_BAAJYR010000078.1:0-14789 GCF_057546605.1 Acidovorax sp. KPB24-03
TGATGGCCAGCAGCGCCAGCCCGAGCGAGAGCTGCGCCGCATGCGCGAGGCGCGCCAGCACGCTGCGGCCCAGCACGTCGGTGCCCAGCCAGTGCGTGGCACCGGGTGGCTGCAGGCTGTCGGCCAGCACCTGGCGGGCAGGGTCGATACCGATCAGCACCGGCCCCAGCAGCGCGAAAAGCGCGACCAGCGCCAGGATGATGATGCCTGCGCGTTGGCGCCATGCCGCACGCCGGGTCTGGCGTGCGGCGAGCGCCGGGATCCCGAGGGTTGCCGCGCTCATGTGGTGGCTCCCATGCGCCGACGCGGGTCAAGCGCAAGGCAGGCGGCGTCCACCAGCAGGTTGAACACCACGAACAGGAAGCCCATGCACAGGGCCGTGCCCTGGATCATTGGCACGTCGCGCCCGAACACCGCGTGCACCAGCGCATGGCCGATGCCGGGCCAGGCGAACAGCGTCTCGACCACCACCGCGCCCTCGACCAGGAACACGGCATGCACGCCCAGGTAGGCCACCACCGGCACCGCCGCCTGGCGCAGGCCGTGGCGCACCAGGGCCTGCCGGTCCGACAGGCCCTTGGTGCGCGCGAACTCGTAGGACGGCGAAGCCGCGGCCTCCTGCATCGCGCTGCGCGATACCCGCGCCAGGCCTGCCGCGAGGCCCAGGCCGAGCGTCAGCGCGGGCAGCAGCAGGCTGCTGGCATGTTCGTCGCCCGCCACCGGCAGCACGCCCATCCGCACGGCCACGACCAGCATGAGCAGCACCGCCAGCAGGAAGGCCGGCGTGGCGCGCAGCACCACGGCCATGGCCAGCGTGAACCGGTCGACCCAGCCGCCAGCGTGCAGGCCGGACCAGATGCCCAGCGGCAGGCCGAGGGCGGCCGCGATCAGAACGGCGGTAACGGCCAGGTCGATGGTGGCGCCCAACTGGTGCGCGACCTCGTGCCACACGGGGTTGCCGGTGACCAGCGAGATGCCCAAGTCCAACCGCGCGATCTCGCCCCACCATTGCAGCAGCGCCAGCCAGGCGGGCCGGTCCAGGCCCAGCTCGATGCGCACGGCATCGGCGGCAGCGTTGTTGACCAGGTCGTAGCCGTAGCGGCCCGCCGCAATGCGCGTGGCCATGTCGCCCGGCAGCAGGCGCGCCATGAAGAAGCACACGGTGCCGACCAGCAGCGCCAGCGCGACGACCTGGATGGCGCGGCGCAGCAGGACGCCGGTCCAAGGCGAGAGGCCTTTGTTGGTGTTCGTCGTCATGGGCGCCACCCCATCCGTGTCAGCCGATAGGACCGCTCCAGTGGGTCGAGGTTCACGCCGGTGATGCGCTGGCTGGCCGCCACCTGCTGGCGGTACCAGGTGATGGGGATGATGGGCAGCTCGGCCTGCAGCACCCGCGTGACCTCGGCGCGCAAAGCGGCCGCGCGCTTGGGCAGCGGCGTGCCGCGCGAGAGTTCGGCCAGCGCTTTCACGAGCGTTTCATTCGTCCAGCCCATAGCGCCCCAGTCGCCGCCGGCCGCACCGAAGTCCTGGATCAGCGTGCCGGTGGGGTCGGGCACGGTGGCGTAGTTGCGCGCGGCCAGGCCCAGTTGCAGGCTGCCGTCGCGGTGGCCCAGGGGGATGTCCCCCGAATTGCCGACGCTCACCTGCACCGCGATGCCGGCCTGTCGCCACTGTTCCTGCAGCGCCGAGGCGATGATGGGCAACTCGGGCCGGTCGGGGAAGGTGCGCAGCGCCAGACGCAGCGGCTGGCCCTGGGCATCGCGCAACCCATCGGCCGTGCGTTGCCAGCCGGCCTGGGCCAGCAGCTTCTCGGCAGCGGCCAGGTCGTGGGTCAAGGGCGACAGCGCCGGGTCATGCCAGCCCTGGAGTGTCGGCGGGAACAGTTGCGTCGCTGCCAGCTCCGGATCGCGCAGCAGAGCCTTGGCGATGCCCGCGCGGTCGATGGCCAGGCTCAGCGCCTGCCTCACGCGCAGGTCTTTCAGAGCCGGCAGGCCGGCATTGACCTTGAGGATCACGGTGCGCGGCAGCGTCACCCTCTCGATGCGCACCTGGCGCCGGGTGCGCAGGCGCGCGAGGCTGGCTGGATCGAGTCCGTAGGCCAGGTCTGCCTGGCCTCCCTCGGCCATCAGCGCGCGCGTCTCGGCCCGGCCGGCCGCGAGGTAGCGCACGCGCTCGATGGCGGGTTTGGGGCCGTCGTAGCCGTCGAACACCGCCGCCTCCAGTTGCTGGGGCGGTGTCAGCGACACCACGCGGTAGGGTCCGCTGCCGACGATGGCGCGCACGCCGCCATCCGGGCCATAGCTGGCCGGCGCAAGGATCAACGTGCTGCTGTGGGCCAGCAGCGCGGGCAGGCCGCCGTAGGGCGCGGACAGGCGGATGCGCACGGTGGTCGCCCCCTCGGCCTCGATGGCCTGGATCGGCGCCACGCTCAGCAGCGCGGGCGCGACGCGCGTAGCCTGCAGGCAGCGCACGGCCGCTGCGGCCGTGACCGCGCTGCCGTCGTGGAAGCGCGCCGTCGGCCGCAGAATGAAACGCCAGGTCAGGCCGTCGCCGGACACGTTCCAGCGCTCGGCCAATGCCGGCAATGGCGTGCCGTCGTCGCGCGCGTCCATCAGCGTCTCGGCGATCTGCATGCGGGTGAACACGTAGCCGCTGTTGGCAGGGGCGAGTCCGCCAATCTCCCAGGGGCCGACGATCTGCAGCGGTGTACGCGGCGGCGAAGGTGCCGGCTGGGCCAGCAAGCCCGGCGATGCGGCCACGGTCGCGCCAGCAGCGCAGAGATGAAGCGCTTGCCGGCGGGTGAATCGGGAAGGCAATGTCATCTTCAGAACTTGGCCTGCAGGCCGACAGTGACGGTGCGCGCCGTGCCTGGGGTGACCCAGACTCGGCTGTAGGAGCTGGTGTAGTAGGTGCGGTCGAACAGGTTGTCGACGTCCAGGGTCAGGCGCAGCGTGGGGTTCAGGCGCCAGTAGGCCACCAGCTTGGCCGTGGTGTAGCTCGGCAGCTCGAAGGCGGGCGTGCCCGCGTTGGCCTCGGCCTGGGTGCGCGCCTGGCCCAGGCGCTTGCCCACGTGCGTGACACCGCCGCCGACGCCGTAGCGCTGGCCGTTGGCAAACGCGTCTTCGTAGACCGCCAGCACGCTGCCGTTGACCTTGGGCACGTTGAGCAGTCGGCCGCCGACTTCGAGGGTGTTGTCCTTGGTGATTTCCACGTCGTTGAGCACCAGGCTGGCGTTGATCCGCCAGTTCCTCGTGAGCTGGCCCGCGAAGTCGAACTCCAGGCCACGGCTACGGATCTCGCCGGCGGCGACCGAATAGCCGGTGTTCACTGGGTCCGAGGTCAGCACGTTGCGCTTGCGGATGTCGAACAAGGCGGCGGTTGCGCCCATGCGCTTGTCCGCGCTCTCCCACTTGGTACCGAGTTCGAGCGCTCGGCCGGTCTCTGGCTCGAAGCCAGTGGATGTGACGTCAGTGCCGACGTTCGGTCGGAAGGAGCGGCCGACGCTCGCGTAGACGGTCCACTGCGACGTGGGTAGCCAGCTCAGCCCGATGCGTGGCGAGGTGGAGGACGGGTCCTGCCGGTCCGTGACGCCGGTCCGGCGGTTCAGCAACGACTGGCGGTAGTTGTCCACGCGCAGGCCGGCGACCAGGCGCCATTCGGGCGCGAGCTTGATCGCGTCCTGGACATAGAAGGCGGTGTTGCGCTGGTGCTCCAGTGTGTCGGTGTTGGCCACCGGCGTGGGCTGGGGTTGGCCGTAGACCGGGTTGTAGATGTTGATCGCGTAGGGGTTGGCTGTGGTGGGATTGACCCGCAGCATCAGCGAATCCATCTCGAAGCGGAAGCTCTCCACGCCGAACAGCAGTTCGTGCTCGATGGCGCCGGTCTTGACGTTGCCCTGCAGTTCGGCCTGCAGCGCGACGTCGTCGGAGTCGTAGTCCCGCAAGCGCCTCTGGCGGGTGAGATTCCCGTTGGCCTGGAGCGCCGTGGGCTCGGTGGAGAAACCGTTGACCGAGGTTTCGCGGTAGGACAGCCCGATCCGGCTGCGCCAAGCGGGATTCCACTCGTGCGACAGGATGAACTGGTGGGTCTGGTTCTCGACGGTCACGTCACCGTCGGCCGGCTCACCGAGGAAGCGGCTGCGCGGGATGGCGCCCAGCTGGTTGTTGACGGCCACCACGCCGCGGTCCAGTGGAGTCCTTTGGCGAAGGTATTCGCCCGCGTACTCCAGCAACGTGTCGCGACCCAGTTTCCAGGTGAAGGCCGGCGCGAGCTCCCGGCGGCTGGCACCTACATGGTCGCGGAAGCTGTCGCGGTCCTCCACCGCGACGTTCAGACGGTAGGCGAAGTTCTCGCCGATCGGGCCCGTGCTGTCGAAGGCGCCGCGCTTGAGGCCGTAGCTGCCGACATAGCCCTCTACCGAATGTGCGGCTCTCCACAGCGGCCGCTTGGACACGATGTTGAGCGTGCCGCCCGGCTCGCTGCTGCCGTACAGCGCCGCGGCCGTGCCCTTGAGAAACTCGATGCGCTCGACGCCTGCGAGGTCGCGCGGCGCGTTGAAGCCGCGGTTGGACGAGAAGCCGTTGAGCAGCGTGGCCATGCCGGTGTTCTCGTTGCCGGGCAGGCCGCGGATGGCGATGTTGTCCCAGAGGCCGCCGAAGTTGTTCTGCCGCGAGACGCCGCCGACGTAGTCGAGCACGTCGTCCAGCTTGGTGGCGCCCAGGTCGTCGATGGCCTGGCGCGTGACGATGCGCACCGACTGCGGCAGCTCGCGCAGCGGCAAGTCGGTCTTGGCGCCTGCGGCTTCGTCAGCGTGATAGGCGCCGGATTCCGTGCGGCCCACCACCTCGACAGTGGGCAGGTGGGCCTCAGCGGGAGCCGGTGTTTGGGCGAAGGCGGGTCCGGTGAACAGTGCCGCGGCGGCAAGGGCAGCCGGGAGAGGATGGAGTTCGGGAACGCGGTTCCCTGCGAAGAAGGTGCGGAGCGGGATGGCGACCATGGATGGCACTCGACGAGACGGTCCTGCCGCGCAAGCATCGGCGCAGCAGGACACGGAAGCTGATACGCCGCCGGCGCCTGGGGCGCATCGGGCGGCAGGAAGAAGGAGAGGAAAGCAACCCTGCCTGGGCGGCGGGTGTCAGGTCAGCTTGCGGGGAGGATCGCGCGAGGCGAAGGGCCAGCGGCCCGGGCTGGGAGCGAACGCGACAGCCAACCCGGGCCCCGGGAGCGTTGCCGGTTCGACCACGGTCGCGTGGAGGGCCGACGGGCTTGCCAGTGCGGTGGCTTGCTGCGCATGGGCCAGGCACCAGGCACAGAGCCCATGGACTTCCTCGCCATGCTCGGAGGAGGTCGTGTCCCCGTCTGCCTCCAGCAAGCCCCACCCCTGTGAGATTGCTGGCGCGGCCTGTCGCAAGTGTTCCGCTTCGTGCAGCGGCACGCCGATGGCCGTGTTGAAGAACACGGCCAGCAGCAGGAGTCGGAGCAGGATGCGGCGCATACGGACGGTGAGGAACAGAAATCATACTGTTGAGAAGGCGGTCTCAAGTTTCGGGTCAGGCAGCCAAGGAGCCCGACTTTGGCGAAGTATGACGAATATTAAAAACTTCATACATACGCCACTTGACGTATCTGCTCGCTGAGCGAGAACGCAGCTTTGCGCGTCTCGCGATCGCGAGTCGTCATCGAAGTTGGATGGCCCGCTGTGCCGGGGGCCATGTATGTAATGGCAACTGGCGAAGGTGTCAGTCGCGTGCGCAGGCCCTCAGGCCATCAGGTGCAGCTGCCCGTCCTTTACGCCCTTCTCGGCGAGGATGGCATGGGCTAGGTCGCTCACCGCATCGGCGGGCCCTCGCAGGATGAGGGTCTCCAGGCACAGGTCGTGTTCCAGGTGCACGTGTGTGGAGGCCAGGGTCAGCACATGGTGGTTGTGCTGCAGGTCGAGCAGGCGCAGCGTGGTCGTGCGGTCGTGGTGGTCGTAGAGATAGCTCAGCGAGGCGACGCAAGGGGTACCGGGCCGCAGGGCCACGCGCTCCTGGCGCAGTTCGCGGCGCACCAGGTCCCGGATGGCCTCGGAGCGGTTGCCGTAGCGGCGCGAGGCGATCAGCGCCTCGAAGTCGGCGGCCAGATCGTCATCGATGGAAATGGTCAAGCGCTGCATGAAGGTTTCCCCGGATTTTTGATAAGCGTAACCGGGCCACTTTTCCTGATGGCCTGATGGTGGGCTCGGCATTCGCACTGGGCGGCGGTGTCAACAGCAGTGCGTCGATGTCGGCCAGCCGGTCACGGGGGGTGCCCTCGGAGAGGGAATAGGCGCCGGCGGTGCTGAGCTGGACACGGCCCCGTCCTCTATGGACGGGGCCTGCAGCTGGGCTATACGCGCCTCATCACTTACACGCTGCCGGCCGAGGGCGGCGCCAGCCTGCGGGCGGCCGGCTGACGTTTGCTCGGACAGCGCGGCGGTGGAAACTGGAACCGTGCGCGCCGTCCTCGGCAGGACACACCCGAGGCGCTGCGTGCGCCCAAGTTGCTGTGGGAGGCGCCATAGCGGGCAAACCTGGCGCTGGCCGCCAATGCGGACAAGTGCCAGTGCCGATTGCCGCTCGCGCAGGCACGCACTTGGCGCCACTCTGCCGCCATGTTCCGCTGACACCCGTCAGCAGCATGCCCAGGCAGTCTCGATCTTCAAGACTGCGACGCGGTTCCGACTGCGTTGATCAACCAGTTCGCTCCGGCATCCCAGCGCGAACGGCCATCGGTTCTCCCGATGGTGATGCCACCCAAGCTGTTCCTCAACCCACGCGGGGGTTCCACACCTTCCCCGCCTTGGGTCGGGTGTGTCTCCGCTTCTTTGTTCTCAGGAGATTCACCATGACCACTCCCACCGAAAAGTCCTTCTTCGACCTGCACATCACCGGCCTCGGGTATCTCAATCGCATCCGCGAAGTGAAGCCCAAGAAAGGCGATGCGTTCCTGGCCTGCGACATCGCGGCGCTCAACGGCCCCAGCGATGACGTTGCCTACGTGCGTTTCGACACGCGCGTCTCGGGCTCCGAAGCGCAGCACCTGGTGCGCCGCTGCATCCAAGCGGTCGATGCCGAGAAGAAGGTGATGATCGGCTTCCGCCTGGGCGACCTGTGGACCGACACCTTTACCTACTCCAAGGGCAAGCGTGCCGGCGAGCAGGGGGTGAGCCTCAAGGCCCGCCTGCTGTTCGTCAGTTGGATCAAGGTCGACGGCAAGCTCGTCTACAAGGCCGAGCCCAGGCCGACCGACGCCGACGACCGCGACGAACGCGACGTGCGCGCCACGGATGTCCCCGCGACGTCCGCCGAGCCGCAAGCCGCTGCGTCCGAGCCCGCCGCCGAAGCTGTCGATGAAGCCACTGCCGATGCGCCCGCATTGGAAGTTGCCGAGTCGTTCTGATCCGCAAGGCCCCGTCCTCCGGGGCCTTGTCTTCTTCCCACCCGCGTGCGCATGCGACCGTCGCCATGACGGCCGTGTGCGTGATCGCAGCTTTGTCCGCAGGAGTTCTTCATGATCACCATTCCCGGCCAATTGGCCATCAAGACCATCCACGGCCGCAACGGCGACTTCAACGTCGGGCGCCTTGCGACCTCCATCGGCGAGTTCGTCGTGAAGAACGCCGAACTCGACCAGTACGCCGAAGGCAAGTACGAGGGCGATTTCGCCATCGCGGAGATTCGCCCGTCCACGTACACCGCCAACGGCCGCATGGTCATCGAGATCCGCGCCCTCCTGGGCGGGATGACCTTGTCCAACATCGACGCCCTGAGCCGTGACGACGCCCGCCGGCTGAGTCCGCAGGAAGTCGATCCGATCGACGAGGAAGCGCAGGCCGCCACGCCGACGCCGACGACCGCCCCCAAGGCGGCCGGCCGGAAGAAGGCGCGCAGTTCGCGCGACCCGCTGGTCGATACCACGCCGTTCGGCAGCGAACCGGCTGCTGCGTCTGCCGAGGCTTCGGCCAATGCGGACGACGACGGCGACGCGACCCTGTTCGGCGCGATCTGGCCGCTGGGCGATGTCGTCAAGCTCGATGCCACCGTGGATCGGCGCGTGCTGCGTCAGCAGCGTGACCGTCTCGGCGACTTGGGCTACGAGTTCGCTCCGCTGTCCCAGGACTGGCACCTCGCCAGGGTCTGATCCCATCGCTACTTCACGCCGCATGCCTGCGGCTTTCCACCACCCGCCGGGGTTCCTTCCCCGACGGGAGGACTCCGGCCCTTTCTCACAGGAGTCATTCCATGGGCTGGACATTCGTTCGATTGACGCGCGATCAGTTGATCCGCGAGCTGACCGCAACCGAGGAAACCGAGCGGTCGCGCAATGAGGTCATCGATCACACGCTGGTCGGAAACGTGCTGTGGACGGTGGTGCGTGTCACCGCCAAGCAGGCCGGTGTCCTGGGTCTCGCACCCGGAGAGTCGGCCACCTTGATCGGCTGCCATCTGCTGGAAAGCGAGGGCCGCGAATGGGGCTACAAGTTCCTGGTCGAGGCCGAGCACCCGTACTACTACTCGTGCCCGCTGCGCTATCTCGACATGGCGCCGCAGCGCTGCGCCACCTGGCGCGCAAGGGTGCATGCCTTCCACCAGCAGCCGACGCGCAAAGCGGCCGGCGATGCAGCCACCGAGTGAGGCGCACATGGATACCCTCCTGTCGTCCTTGCCGCCCAAGCTGCTTCGCTTCGTCGAAGACCAGTTGGCCAACAACGAGGTTTCCGACGACGACGAACTGCGCGAGCACTTCATCGCCAACGGCCTGAGCGAAGAACAGGCGTGGCAGGCACTGACCTACCGCGCGCTGTACCTGCGACACGTCTTCCTCGACGGCTTCACGCCGATCCTCAAAGGCCAGGAAGCGCTTTGCTTCAACCCGCACAGCCGCGGCTGGGAGCCGGTTCCGAACCCATAGGCGGGCCTTCACGCGGCGCACTTCTTCATCCCTTTCATCAGGCCCTGTTCAGCAGGGCTTTTCTTCGTCCTACGCAATCGCGCGCATCCGGCCTCGGCCGCTGGATGCCGATTGCTCCATTCCGCAAGGAGATCATCATGCAACTTGCATCTCGCTTCGCCCCTCGTTCCCCGGTGCTGCGCGCCGACCATCCGTTGTCGGACGATCAGATTCGCACCGTGGCCCCATCCATCTTCGCGGACACTCCGCACGAAAGCCGCTCCGAACGGTACAGTTACATCCCCACGGCGGCTGTGCTGACCGAACTGCGCAGAGAAGGTTTCCAGCCGTTCATGGTGTGCCAGACCCGCGTGCGACACGAGGATCGCCGCGACTACACCAAGCACATGCTGCGCCTTCGCCACGCCAGCCAGATCGACGGCGCCGAGGCGAACGAGATCATCCTGCTCAACTCGCACGACGGCACCAGCAGCTACCAGATGCTCGCGGGCATGTTCAGATTCGTCTGCCACAACGGCCTGGTGTGCGGCGACACCTTCGCCGACGTGCGCGTGCCCCACAAGGGCAACGTCACCGATCACGTGATCGAAGGCGCCTACGAGGTGCTGCACGGCTTCGAGCGCGTGCAGGACTCGCGCGACGCCATGCGCGTCATCACCCTCGACGACGGCGAGGCCGAAGTCTTCGCCAGGTCGGCGCTGACCTTGAACTACGACGAGTCGGGCAAGGCCTTGCCCATCACGGAGACGCAGATCCTGCGGCCTCGTCGTTTCGACGACAACCGTGCCGATCTGTGGTCGGTCTTCAACCGGGTTCAGGAGAACCTGGTCAAGGGCGGCCTGACTGGCCGTGCCACCAACGGGTGCCAGCAGCGCACGCGACCCGTTCAGGGCATCGACCAGAACGTCCGGCTCAACCGGGCGCTTTGGCTGCTCGCGGATGGCCTGCGTCAGCTCAAAGCCTGACCCACAAGCGGATCGTGCCTCGCGGCATGGTCCGCTTTCTCTTTGGCGGCGCTGTGCTGCCAGCGCACCACGTTCAGTTTGGTTCGGTGTAACCCTAATGCGGCAATTCGCTGCCGCCGCGAAAATTGCGGTCCGACTGCATACCTCCCTGGCTTTTCCTCCCTGAGCCAAGCAGTCATCTTTGCCGCCTCGGTGTTCCCGGGGCGGTTTTCTTTTGTGGCCGTCCTTCCAGGCCGCGGGCGATGCGCCAGCGCAAACAGGGTTGGACGCTGGATCGGTTTTCCGCTCCCGCTGTAGGCGCACCTTGGCGCAGGCTATGTCCCATGTCCGTCGGCGTTGCCGACAACATGCCCAGGTAGTCCAGACCTTCAAGGCTACGGTGCGTTGCGACGCACGGTCTGATTCTTCACCACGACGCTCACCGCGTCTTCTTCCATCCCCCTGGGGCAGTGACTGCCCTCGCGGGTGGTGCTGTCTCCGCTCACTTCGAGGACATCACCATGCCTGCACCTTCTTCCCCCAAGACGCTCTATCGCATCGACGAATGCCCCGACCTGATGGCCGATGGCGTCGTCGGTGACGAGAACGGCAACCTGGTCTTCATCTCCCTCTGGGCGCGCGACACCGCCGTCCAGGAGTTCCTGGCCCGCCTCACCCTGGGCCGGGACGAACAGGGACTGGATCAGTTCCACGTCATCACCGAGCAGGGCGCCAGCATCCCGGTCTTCGTCGGCAACGTCGAGAACCTGGAGAAACGCAGCGCACGCGCCTACCGGCGCACGCTGTTCGGCTCGCTGACCAACATCTGGCTGTTCGATCGGCGCTGCGTCAAACCCGACAAGGCCAACGCCAGCGCACTGGCGCTCCTGCCTCGCGATTCCACGCACCGGCTCGACCGGCTATGGACGCTGGTGCGGGACACGTGCCCGCTGCCGCTTCTCGATCCCTGGCGCGACAGCGTGCTGGAACTGCTGCAGGCGAAGTCGATGCTGACGCGCCTGCCGTTCGCCCTCGGGCCTCTGGAAGGCCATCGGCTCGCCATCGACGTGCCGACGCTGACCGAGGTGCTGGGCGGCCTGATCCGCAGCGGCGCGCTCGTCGGCGGCGCACCCGCCAGCCGCACCCCCTCGGCGCAACCGCTCGAAGCGGTGGCTTGAGGTTCCTTCACCGGACATGCAGGCGCGCATGTCCGCATCCCTTCATCTTCAATGCCAGGAGATTCCCATGGCCCTCATGTTCCCGCGGCTCGCCCGCAACTTCGTCAAGAACGGGTACTTCCCCACGGATGAACCCACGCTCGAAAGAGCACTCACCGCACTGGCGCCCGCCGAGGCCTCGGCCGGGCCGCTGTGCATCCTCGATCCCTGCGCCGGCGAAGGCGTGGCGATCGCTGAAGCCGCGCACGCCCTCGGGCGCGAGCAGGTCCAGGCCTTCGCCGTCGAGTACGAGGCCGAGCGCGCACGCCATGCCCGGCAACTGGTCGATCGCTGCATCCACGGCGACCTGATGGACACACTGATCAGCCGGCAGAGCTTCGGCCTGCTGTGGCTCAACCCGCCGTATGGCGACCTGTCCAAGGACACCAACGGCAACGTCGGCTACCAGGGCCAGGGCCGCGCTCGGCTGGAAAAGCTGTTCTATCAGAAGGCGCTGCCGCTGTTGCAGTACGGCGGCGTGCTGATCTACATCGTCCCGCACTACGTGCTCGACGCCGAGCTGGTCGGATGGCTGACCCGGCACTTCGCCGAGTTGCGCATCTACCGCGCGGTGGACACGCAGTTCAAGCAGGTCGTGATCTTCGGTCGCAAGGTTCGCCAGCGCGACCAGGCATCGGACTCTGTCAAGGCCACGCGCGCGCTGCTGCTGCAGATAGGTCTTGGCGACGCCGAAGCGGAAGAGCTGCCAGTCGAATGGCCGTTCCTGCCCTACACGGTGCCTGCCACGGCCGAGCCGGAGCACTTCTACCGCGTGACGATGGAGCCCGAGCAGTTCGCCGAGGAAGTCGGCCGACTGCAAGGGCTCTGGCCGACGCTAGACACGCACCTGGGCGCCGCGCAGCAGTCGCTGCGGTCCCCGGCGCGAGGTTTATCGCATTGGCATCTTGCCTTGGCACTCGCCGCAGGTGCGATCTCCGGCGTGGTGAAGTCCAAGACGGGCCGCGTGCTCGTCGTCAAAGGCGACACCCACAAGGAGAAGACCTTGCACACGGAGTACACCGAGCGCGACGACGGTTCCGTGGCCGAGACGCGCATCCTGACCGACAAGTTCGTGCCGGTCATCCGCGCTTGGGACATGACACCGGGCTCGCCGACCTGCGGTGAGGTGCTGACCATCCGCTGATCGCTGTTCCCTGACGGTTCGCCGTCGTTTCATCCACCACTCATCCACCCAACGGGGCCATCTCGCCCCGCCGGGTGTCGTGGCCCCTCTTTCATCCGAAGGAGAAACACCATGGCACTCGCAGTTCTCAACGTGGCGTCGCAAGCACGCTTTGCTCCCGGGCACTTGGTCATGACCTGCGGCATCGACGCGCTGGTCCGGCAGGGCCGGCTCAACCCGACCCCGTACCTCTGCCGCCATCTCAATGGCGATTGGGGCGATCTCGACGACAGCGACCGGCGGCAGAACGATGCCGCGTTGCGCTCCGGCGAGGATCGGCTGTTCTCGTCCTACCAGGTCGCGCCTGACCTGAAGCTCTGGATCATCACCGAATGGGATCGCAGCGTGACCACGCTGCTGCTGCCCAGCGAATACTGATCTTCATCCACCGCGGCCACGCGCCGTTCTTCTCTTCCCACCACGGGGCATGCCATCGCCCCGCAGGGGAGGTGCATGCCCCATTTCATTTGGAGCATCACCATGTCCCTCGATACCGAAGTCGTTCCCGCCGCCGATGGCACGCCCGTCCAGGGCGACCTGCTCGAAGCGGCTGCTTCTCCCCTGGCGATGAGCCTTCAGGATTTCGTTGCCGAATTCGGCGACGAACTGCTGGACTCGCTCAACCGCGCCAACCCTCCCGTCTACACTGGCCAGGCCCGGCCGCATCGCCAGCTCGTGCTGGCCAGTCTCAAGCGCAAGCTGTTCGGCGCGCAAGCCGAGGTGGTGCATGCCGTCACCGAGTTGCTGGCCGACCGCGGCGAACGCGCCGCGATCGTCAATGGCGAGATGGGCTGCGGCAAGACCACCGTTGGCATTGCCACGGCGGCCGTGCTGCACACCGAAGGCTACCGTCGCACGCTCGTCTTGAGTCCCCCGCACCTGGTCTACAAGTGGCGCCGGGAAATCCAGGAGACGGTGGCCGGCGCCAAGGTCTGGGTACTCAATGGCCCAGACACGCTGGTCAAGCTCATCAAGCTGCGCGAGCAGTTGGGCGTGCCGGTGCGCGGCCAGGAGTTCTACGTGCTCGGGCGCGTGCGCATGCGCATGGGTTTCCACTGGAAGCCCGTCTTCAACGTGCGGCACACGAAGCACGGCGAAGTCGGCGCATGCCCGGATTGCGGCCAGGTCATCACCAACCTCGACGGCGAGCCGATCAACCCGGTCGAACTCGAAGCTGAGGACTACCGCCGACGGTGCAGCCATTGCGCCGCACCGCTGTGGACGCTGATGCGACCGCGCAGCCTGTCCGCCAGCGACCAGTCCACGGCCGTCTTCAAAGCCTTGCAGCGCATCCCGACCATCGGGGAAGTCACCGCGCAGAAGCTGATGAAGAAGTTCGGCGACGGCTTCCTGGCCTCGATGCTGGGCGACAACATCCACGAGTTCATCAACCTCATGGATGCCAAGGGCGAGCTGGTCTTCTCGGATCGTCAGGCGCACCGCATGGAGCGGGCGATGGCGAACATGGAGTTCGGCTTCGGCGAGGGCGGCTACCAGCCGTCCGAATTCGTCAAACGCTATCTGCCGCAAGGCACGTTCGATTTACTCATCGCCGACGAGGCGCACGAGTACAAGAACGGCGGCTCTGCACAGGGCCAAGCGATGGGGGTTTTGGCAGCCAAGGCACGCAAGACGCTGCTGCTCACCGGCACGCTGATGGGCGGCTACGGCGACGACCTGTTCCACCTGCTGTTCCGAGCCCTGCCGGGGCGAATGATCGAAGACGGCTACCGCCCGACCAAGAGCGGCAGCATGACCTCGGCCGCGATGGCGTTCATGCGCGATCACGGGGTTCTCAAGGACATCTATTCCGAGAGCACGGGCACGGCGCACAAGACGGCCAAGGGCACCAAGGTATCGGTGCGCACGGTCAAGGCGCCGGGCTTCGGCCCGAAGGGCGTGCTACGTTGCGTCCTGCCGTTCACGGTATTTCTCAAGCTCAAGGACATCGGCGGCAATGTGCTGCGTCCTACGACGAGGAGTTCCGCGAGGTGGCGATGGACACGGCGCAAGCCGCGGCCTATCGCGATCTATCGTTTCGTCTGACCTCGGCGCTGAAACAGGCGCTGGCCAAGCGCGACACGACGCTGCTCGGCGTGGTCCTCAACGTGCTGCTGGCCTGGCCGGATTGCTGCTTCCGGTCGGAGACGGTGGTGCACCCACGCACACGCCAGACCTTGGCCTTCGTTCCGGCCCAGTTCAATGAGCTGGAGGTGATGCCCAAGGAACGTGAGCTGATCGAGATCTGCAAGCAGGAGAAGGCTGCGGGTCGTAAGACGCTGGTCTATTCGGTCTACACCGGCACGCGCGACACCACGTCGCGCCTGAAGGTGCTGCTGGAGCAGGAAGGCTTCAAGGTGGCGGTGCTGCGCGCAAGCGTGGATGCCTCCCGCCGCGAGGACTGGATCGCCGAGCAGTTGGACCGCGGCCTCGACGCGCTCATCACGAACCCGGAGTTGGTCAAGACGGGTCTCGACCTGTTGGAGTTTCCGACGATCGTGTTCATGCAGTCGG
>NZ_BAAJYR010000079.1:0-14730 GCF_057546605.1 Acidovorax sp. KPB24-03
ACCGACGTGATCGACCTCTACCAGTCTCACGATGACGATGCCGGTACCCCGCTGGAGGAAACCCTGGGCACCTACGCCGACCTGATCCGCGAAGGCAAGGTGCGCGCGATCGGCGCCTCCAACCATTCCGCGAAGCGCCTGGCCGAGGCCCTGGACACCAGCGAGCGCCTGGGCGTGCCGCGCTACGAAAGCCTGCAGCCGCTGTACAACCTGTACGACCGCGACGTGTTCGAGAAAGAGCTGCGCCCCCTGTGCCTGGAAAAGGGCGTGGGCGTGATCAACTTCTACGCGCTGGCCGCCGGCTTCCTGACCGGCAAGTACCGCAGCGCAGCGGACGTGGGCAAGAGCCCGCGCGGCGCCAAGGCGGTGCAGACCTACCTGAACGACCGGGGCCTGCGCATCCTGGCCGAACTCGACCAGGTGGCCGAGCGCTATGAGGTCACCCCCGGCCAGGTGGCGATCGCGTGGCAGATGGCGCAGCCCGGCATCACCGCGCCCATCGCCAGTGCATCGTCGCTGGAGCAACTGCAGGAACTGGTACAGGCCGCCAGTCTGAAGCTGGATGCGGATGCGCTCGAATCGCTGAGCCAGGCCAGCGCCGAAGCAACCTGAGGACCCTGAAGGCCATCAAGCGGGTTCGCCGACCGCCGCCTGGGCGGCGGGCACTCTGCCGCCGCCCTGCCCGCCTTTTTCCTCCAAGGCCTGCAATCCCTGCCGATGCGCCACCAGCGCCTGCACGGTCGTGCACAGCAGACCGTGGGCCTGGGCGAACCGCGCCACGTCCGCACCGCGGGCCATGCTGCCGTCCGGATTCATCAGCTCGCACAGCACCCCGGCGGGTGCGCGGCCGGCCAAGCGCGCCAGGTCCACGGCCGACTCGGTGTGGCCGGTGCGCTCCAGCACCCCGCCCGGGCGTGCCACCAGCGGAAAGACATGGCCGGGGCTGACGATCTGCGGGGCACCGCCGGGCGCCGGTACCTGCAGGGCGCAGCGGATCGTCTGCACCCGGTCGGCCGCCGACACGCCCGTGCTCACGCCATGGGCCGCCTCGATGGACTGGGTGAAGGCGGTGGCGAACGAGGACCGGTTGACCTCCACCATCGGCCGCAGGCCCAAGGCACCCGCATGCCCGGGCGTGAGGCACAGGCAGACGATGCCGCTGCCCTCGCGAATCATCAGGGCCATGGTGGCCTCGGTGAGGTTGTCGGCCGCGCAGACGAGGTCGGCCTCGTTCTCGCGGTCGGCATCGTCCATGACGAGCACGGGACGGCCCGCGGCAATGGCGGCGATGACCTCGGGCATGGGCGCCAGCTGCACGCCGTGATCGACGGCCACGGCCACAGGCGTGGAAGGGGAAGAGGAAGAAAAAACGGAAATGGCGGTGTTCATGAAACGCTCCTGGAAGGTGAGGAAACGCCTCAAGGCATGCAAGAAGCACCGGCGCACGCCCGAATGGCAGGCGCGCGCAGGCACCAGGGCGCGCATGGCTGCGCGCCCCATCTTCTTTCATCCGGACTGTGACCGTCGGCCCCAGACTGGACGGGCCAGGAACCGTGTTCCTTGGAGCCGCGTCGCACTGGGTCTGCTGACCTCCGCCCATCCCGAAGGACGCATGCGGAGCGCTCGCGGGCTCGCGGCGCGGGGAGACCTCCCGCACCGCCTACCGCCGGTGGGGAATTCCACCCCGCCCTGAAGACTGGGCGATTATCGCGGCGCTGCCGCCGGTGGCGTGTCGCCTGCGGGGCGATCCCGGCCCAGCAGCAGGGGCAAGACTTCGGCCGACGGACCGCGCAGCACCGCATGGGCCGTGCTGTCGAGTTCGCTCGGCGCCGGGTTGACGATGACCACGCGCGCCCCGATGCGCCGGGCCATGTGGGCGAGGCCGGCCGCGGGATACACGGCGCCGGCCGTGCCCACGACCAGCATCAGGTCGCAGGCGCTGACCGCCTCCTCCGCCTGACCGAGGATGTCGATCGGCAACGACTCGCCGAACCACACCACGGCCGGGCGCACGAGATTGCCGCAGGTGGCGCAGCGCGGTGGTGCGCCGGCCTCGGCGTGGGCCATGTCGCAGCAGCCGCGCGGATCGTCCAGCCAGCGGTTGCCGCGCAGCTCGCCATGCAGGCACAGCACGCCCTCGCTGCCGGCCATCTGGTGCAGGCCATCCACGTTCTGCGTGACCAGCGTGAGGCGGCCGGGATGGCGCCGGGCAAAGTCCGCCAGCGCCCGGTGGCCCGCATTGGGCTGCACGCCCTGCAGCAGCGCGCGGCGGTGCTCGTACCACGTCCAGACACCCGCGGGATCGGCGCGAAAGCCGGGCTCGCTGGCCATGTCTTCGGGGCGCACCTGCGCCCACAGACCGGTCTGCGCGTCGCGAAAGGTGGGCACGCCGGACTCGGCGCTCACGCCCGCGCCGGTCAGCACCACGATGCGCTGCGCGGCGTCGACCCAGGCGATGGCGGTATGCAGGTCGCCCGAGCCGCTCCAGGTGTCTTCTGGGTCAGGCTGCGGCAAGCGCGGCATGGCGAGAAGACCGGTTCAAGGCGTACGCTGGCGCAGCGCCTCGTACAGGCACACGCCGCTGGCCACCGACACGTTCAGGCTCTCCACCGCGCCTTTCATGGGGATGGAGACCAGCTCGTCGCAGGTCTTGCGCGTGAGCTGGCGCATGCCGTCGCCCTCCGCGCCCAGCACCAGGGCCACAGGGCCTTTCAGGTCCACCTGGTAGATGGTCTTGGGCGCATCGTCGCTGGTGCCGATGCACCAGATGTTGCGTTCCTTGAGCTCGTTCAGGGTGCGCGCGAGGTTGGTCACCATGAAGTACGGCACGGTCTCGGCGGCACCGCTGGCCACCTTGGCCACCGTGGCGTTCAGGCCCACCGCATGGTCCTTGGGCGCGATCACGGCCTGCGCGCCGGCGCCGTCGGCCACCCGCAGGCAGGCGCCCAGGTTGTGCGGATCGGTCACGCCGTCCAGCACCAGCAGCAGGGGCTGGGCGACGCCGGAGGCTTCCAGGTCTTCAAGCAGCTCGTCGAGCGAGGTGGCCAGGGCCACCGGCTCCACCCGCGCCGCCACACCCTGGTGGCCCTGGCTGCCTGCCAGCTTGGCGATGCGCGCGCTGTCGGCTTCGATGAGGCGCGCGCCGGCGGCGTTGGCGCGGTCGAGGAACTGGCGCATGCGGGCATCGCGCCGCGTGGCCTCGTAGTAGATCTCGATGATGGATTGCGGCGCAGTCTTCAGGCGCACGCCGACGGCGTGGAAGCCGAAGAGGACTTTGGGGCTGGACATGCGGGGATTATCCGCGCCACGGGCCGAGCGCCCAATTGCTATTTATTTGATAGCAATCAAGGCATGCAATATCCCGGCACAAGGCACAAACGGCCCAAAGCCCCCACGAAAGCCTCAGGCCTCGGACACGCGCCCCGCGTCGATGGTGATGCGCCGCTCGCACTGCGCGGCGATGCCCCGGTCGTGCGTGACGAGCACGAGCGTGGTGCCCTGCTCGCGGTTCAACTCGAACATCAGTTGCATGATGGTCTCACCCGTGGCGAAATCCAGGCTGCCGGTGGGCTCGTCGGCCAGCAGCACGGCCGGCTCGACCACGAAGGCCCGCGCCAGCGCCACGCGCTGCTGCTCGCCGCCCGACAGCACCTTGGGGTAGTGAGACAGGCGCTGGCCCAGCCCCACGCGCCCCAGCATGTCGGCTGCGAGCTTGCGTGCGTCGCGGCGGTCGGCCAGCTCCAGCGGCAGCATGACGTTCTCCAGCGCGGTCAGGTTGCCCATGAGCTGGAAGCTCTGGAACACGAAGCCCACCTTCTGCGCGCGCAGCGCGGCGCGGGCATCTTCGTCGATGGCGAACAGGTCCTGCCCATCCAGGCGCACGGTGCCGCGGGTGGGCGTATCGAGCCCCGCGATGATCGACAGCAGCGTGCTCTTGCCCGAGCCCGAGGCGCCCACGATGGCCGCGGTTTCCCTCGCAGCCAGCCGGAAATCGATATCCCGCAGAATGTCGAGGGTGCCGGTCGAGTCCGTCACCGACTTGTGCACGTGCTCCACGGCGATGATGGGGTGGGTGGGCAAGGAAGGAGTTTCCGACATGAAAGGTGCTTTGCTGTGAATCGAAATCTGTTGTACCGGCGTCACTTTATCGCGGCCCTGGCGGCCGGCGCGGCCGCAGGGCTTTGTGCCCCTGCTGCGCTGGCCGCTGCGGCGGCCAAGCCGGTCATCCTCGTGGTGGGCGATTCGCTGAGCGCCGAGTACGGACTGGCCCGCGGCACGGGCTGGGTGGCGCTGCTGGAAAAGAAGCTGGCCGAAGAGAAGATCGACGCCACGGTCGTGAACGCCAGCGTGAGCGGCGACACCACCTCAGGGGGCCGCTCCCGCCTGCCGGCCCTTTTGACCCAGCACCGACCCAGCCATGTCGTGATCGAACTGGGCGGCAACGACGCCCTGCGGGGGTTGCCGCTGCAGAACACCGCCGACAACCTGAAGGCCATGGCCCAGGCGGCCAAACAGTCGGGCGCCAAGGTCCTCATCGTGGGGATGCAGGTGCCGCCCAACTACGGCACCGATTACGCGAAACGTTTTGCCGGCACCTTCGCCAGCGTGGCCAAGGACACCCAGTCGGCGCTGGTGCCCTTCCTGCTCAAGGGCGTGGCCGATGCGGCCAACCCGACCGCCATGTTCCAGCCCGACCGCATCCACCCCAAGGCCGAGGCCCACCCGGCCATGTTGGCCAACGTGTGGCCCGAACTGCGCAAGCTGCTGCGCTGACGGGCGGCGCCCTGGCGGGCCCGGTCGCCGGGCGGAGCGCCTGGACCTGGGCCGGCGGTGCGGCTGCAGCGGGCCGTTAAGGGATCAGGCCGCAGGCGCGTTGCCGTCGGCGGGCGGTGCGCTCTGCTGGCCGTCGTCCTGCACGGGGCCTTCGCGCGGGTCGTCCTTGCGGTGGGACTTGGCTTGCGCCTTCTCTTCCTTTTTCTTCTTCTTGGCGAGCTCGCGCTGGCGCTTTTCGTATCCGTAGTTGGGTGTTGCCAAGGTAGTACCTTCCTGAATTGAAGCGGTCAATGTAACAGCATGCCCTCAAGGCCCCGGGTCTTCCGGCCGCTGCGCCACACCGGGCGCAGCCACCGGGCTCCCCAGGGCGTCAGGGTGCGGGAAAGGCATGCGCCAAGGCCTGCGCCAGATCGCGGCGGAGATCGGCTTCGGCCTCCAGCCCGATCGAAAAACGGACCACGGTGCCGGGCACGAGCTGCGGCGTCGGGCGGCTGCGCATGGTCGCCAGTTCGTACGGCACGACCAGGCTCATCGGTCCGCCCCAGCTGTAGCCCAGCTTGAAATATTGCAGCCGGTCGCAGAAAGCGTCCACCTGCGCCTGGGAATACCGCGCATCGATCACCACGCTGAACAGGCCCGCCGCGGCGCCGTCCCCGCCATCGGCCGCGCACAGCGCACGCCATTGGTCGTGCCCGGGCGATCCCGCCAGCGCGGGGTGCAGCACCTGGGCCACCGCGGGCTGCCCCGCCATCCAGCGCGCCAGCGAGCGCGCCGCCACGTCGTGGGCGCGGTAGCGCAGTCCGATGCTGGGCAGCGAGCGCAGCACGGATTCGACGTCGTTCGCGCCCACGCCCAGCCCCAGGCGCATGTGGCACAGCTTCATGCGCAGGTGCAGGGCCTGGTCCCGCGTGACGATGCTGCCCATGAGCACGTCACCGCCGCCGCTGGGGTATTTGGTGAGCGCATGCACCGACACATCCACGCCCCACTGGCCGTCGCCCCGCAGGTCGAACGGCGCGAACGCCAGACCCGCGCCCCAGGTGTTGTCCAGCGCGCAGACCACGCCGCGCTCGCGGCAGATGCGCACCTGCTCGATCAGGTCGGGGAACTCCAGGGTCACCGAGCCCGGCGCCTCCAGCCACACCAGCCGCGTCGCAGGCGTGATCCGGGCAGCGAGGTCGTCAGGGTCCATCGGGTCGTACAGCACGTGGCGGATGCCGTAGTGGGCCAGTTCCACCTCGGCCAGCGACTTGTTCGGGCCATAGGCGTTGTCGGGAATGAGCACCTCGTCGCCGGCGCGCAGCAGCGCCAGTGAGACATTGGCGATGGCGGCGAGGCCACTGGGCACCAGCAGGCACTGCTTGCCGCCCTCCAGTTCGCACAGTCGCTCTTCCAGCTGGTAGCTGGTGGGGGTGCCGTGCAGGCCGTAGGTGTAGCTGGTCTTGTCCTTCCACTCGCGGGCGCGCATGGCAGCCACATTGGGAAAAATGACCGTGGAGGCCTTGTAGACCGCAGGCTGTGGCGCGGCAAAGCCCGCAGGAGGAACGTAATCGTGGTGGACGATGCGGGTGGCGAAATCGGCGGGTGAAGTCATGGGCGCCATGGTAGCGCCCGGCGCACCCGCCGAGGGTGGGCTGGATGCGCGCGGTGGAATGGCCGTGGCACCCGTGCCGGATTGGCAGAAGCCGGGCCGGAGATCAGCCGGCGCTGGAGATGGTCAGCTGGTTCACCACCGAGTTCACGCCCTGCACGTTCTGGGCGATGTTCGTGGCGCGCTCGCTGGCCTGCTTGGATTTGACCGGACCGTTCAGCGTCACGATGCCGTTGCGGGTGTCCACGTCGATCTTGACGGCGCTCAGTTCCGCGTCCTGCGCCAGGCCGGCGGACACCTTGGCCGTGATGCCGGCATCGTCCATCACCGCGGCGGCGCGCTCGGCGGCCTGGCGGGTCGCATCGCCAGCCTCGTTGGCGGCGGCTTCCATCTTGCGCTGGGCGTCGGAGGCCACCTGGCCGCTCTTGGCGACGGCGGAGTCGATCTGCTGGCCCACCGTGCGGTCATCGGCCTTGTCGCAGGCGGCCAGTCCGAAAGCCAGCAGCGTGGCCGAAAGAATGCTCACCATCCGGTGGGAGGGGCTTTGGGGAGTGCGGGTTTCGTTCATGGGAGGCCTCCTTGCAGGAAATGGGGGAATCTGGTGGGCACTTTAGGTTGGCGGCGCCCTGCACCCGGTGGGAAGGCGCCGAAGCTCGCGTAGGACAAGGCAGTCGAGAGGCCGCTGGCGCCCCGCTCCCGCCGCGCGACAATCGCGGGATGCGTCTGCAGTCCCTTTCCCGATGGTTTCCTTTCCTGGCCTGGCCCCGTCCGGACCGCCACCTGATGCGAGGGGAGTTCTGGGCCGGGATGACGGTCGGCCTGATGCTGGTGCCCCAGGGGGTGGCCTACGCAGCGCTGGCGGGCATGCCGGTCATCACCGGCATCTACGCGTCGCTGGTGCCCGCGCTGATCGCGGTGCTGTGGAGCTCCTCCACCCGCCTGGGCGTGGGGCCCACCGCGCTCACCAGCCTGCTGATCGGCGCCTCGCTCACCGGGCTGGCGGAGCCCGGCAGTGCGCACTGGGTGGCGCTGGCCGCCTGGATGGCGCTGCTGTCGGGCCTGCTGCAGATGCTGCTGGGGGTGGCTCGGTTCGGCTGGCTGCTCAATCTGGTCACCTCGCCCGTGCTCAACGGCTTCACCCAGGCGGCGGCTCTGCTCATCCTGGCCTCCCAGTTGCCGGACCTGCTGGGGCTGCGCACCACCTGGAACGCGCTGGCCGTGTCGCCGTCGCTGCACCATTTCGACCTGACGGCCGCGGCTTTCGGTCTGGGCAGCCTGGGGCTGCTGGTGGCCGCGCGGCGCTGGCGCGCCACGTTTCCGGCGGCCATCGTGATCGTCGGGCTGGCGGCCCTGGTCAGCTGGGCCATCGGCTATGCCGACCACGACGGCGCCGTGGTCGGCCACCTGCCCGCCGGGCTGCCCCAGCCCTACTGGCCCGGCTGGCTGTCGTGGGACGAGTTCGGCGCGCTGGTGCTGCCGGTGCTGGTGGTCACGCTGGTGAGCTTTCTGGAGACCGCCTCCAGCGCCAAGGTCGAGCACCAGCAGGGTGGCACGCGCTGGAACGAAAACCAGGACCTGATCGCGCACGGCCTGGCCAAGATGAGCTCGGGGCTGTGCGGCAGCTTCGCCACGAGCGCGTCGTTCTCGCGCTCGGCGATCAACCTCTACGCGGGCGCCAAGAGCGGCTGGGCCACCCTTTTCGCCCTGGCGCTGGTGCTGGCGGTGCTGCTGTGGCTCACACCGGCGCTGTATCACGTGCCCCATTCGGTGCTGGCGGCGGTGGTGGTGACGGCGGTCACCAGCCTCATCAAGCCCGGCACGCTGCTGCGGCTGTGGCGGGTGTCGCGGGTGGAGACGGTCATCGGCGGCGTCACCTTCGCGCTGACCCTGGCGACGGCCCCCCGCATGTACTGGGGCGTGCTGGTCGGCCTGGTGCTGAACCTGGGGCACTTTCTCTACCAGCGCCTGCACCCGCGCATCATCGAGGTGTCCCCGCACCCGGACGGCAGCCTGCGCGACCGCCACCTGTGGCTTTTGCCCCCCATCGCGCCGGGGCTCTTCGCCCTGCGAATGGATGCCGAACTGGACTTCGCGTCCGCCGCAGCCCTGGAACGCCGCATCGCCGAGCACTGGGCTGCCCATCCGGAGATTCGGCACCTGTGCCTTTTTGCGCAACCCATCAACCGCATCGACGTGACCGGCGTGGAAACCTTCGCCCGCCTGCGCACGCTGGCCGCCTCCCGCGGGGGGCAACTGCACGTGAGCGGCATCAAGCTGCCCGTGGAGCAAGTGCTGCGCCGGGCGGGGCTTCTGGAGGCGGGACCGGGCCTCGCGCTCTACCGCACGGATGCGCAGGCACTGGCGGTGTTGCAACAATTAACGGAATGAGCCAGGATCGCAGAGGCCAGAAGCCACCCCCGCTGCTACACTCGGTACATACTGTTTGTTGCATTTTGTGACTGAATCTGCGACCCCTCAATTCGTGAACCTGCGCGACCTGCGCCTGACGACAGCGCATGCGTTGGTTGCACAGGCCGCGGGCTCGGAAGCTGCTTTGCCCTCCGACACGCCACTGCACTACCTGCAGGGCTTGATAGATGGCCTGTGCGAGCTGTCGCTCAAGGATCCCCTCACCGGGCTGGCCAACCGGCGCCACTTCCGCACCGTGCTGGAGCGCGAGATCGACCGCGTCACCCGCGCGGGCGAGGCGGCGCTGCTGCTCATGCTCGACATCGACAATTTCAAGCGGGTGAACGACACCTACGGCCATCTGGCCGGAGACATCGTCCTGCAGTCGGTGGCGCGCACCCTGAACGGCTGCGTGCGCCCCATGGACACCCTGGCCCGGTACGGCGGCGAAGAGTTCGCCGTGGTGCTGCCGGCCTGTCAGGCGGGCTTCGGCCGCGTGGTGGCGGAACGCATCCGCCGCGCGATCGAGCGCACGCCGGTGCGCATCTCGCCCTCCGTCGACCTCAACGTCACCGTCAGCATCGGCGGGGCTTTCGCCCTGCAGTGGATCCGCAGCACGACGCTCCTGTGGAGCGAACGTGCCGACAGCCAGCTCTATAAAGCCAAGATGGCCGGCCGCAACCGCGTCAGCATCGAAGAACAGCCGGACAGCACCGTCAGTGCCGAGGAGAAGAGCCTGCTCTTCGGCCCGCTATACACTCCGTCGGGATGGGGCGATCTGCCACCGCCCATGGATTCCACAGGCAGCGCCTATTGAAAGCCCAGAGATGACCGACGCGCTGTCCCCGCAACCCACCACACCCGCCGGCCCCAACATGCCTGCGCGCACCGCTAGCCCGCCGCCTGGCGCCCGCATCATCGCCATCACGAGCGGCAAGGGCGGCGTGGGCAAGACTTTCGTTTCCGCCAACCTGGCGGCCGCCCTCACCCGCCGTGGCCACCGCGTGCTCGTGCTCGATGCCGACCTGGGCCTGGCCAACCTCGACGTGGTGCTGAACCTGCACCCCAAGGTGACGCTGCACGACGTGTTCACCGGCAAGGCCGACCTGGACGATGCCGTGATCGACGCGCCCGGCGGCTTTTCGGTCGTGCTGGCCGGCTCCGGCATGGTCGAGTACTCGCGCCTCACCCCCGAAGTGCGCAGCGAATTTTTGAACGTGATCCAGACCCTGGCACCGCGCTTCGACGTGATCCTGCTGGACACCGGCGCCGGCATCTCCGACGTGGTGCTGTTCTCGGTGTCGCTCGCGTCCGAGGTGCTGATCGTCGCCACGCCCGAGCCCACGTCCCTCACCGACGCCTACGCCGCGATCAAGGTGCTGGCCACGCAGCAAAAGCGCCAGCACGTGCGCATGGTGGTCAACCAAGCGGCTCGCCCCGGCGACGGCCGCGCCATCACGAGCCAATTGCAGCAGGTGCTGGACCGCTTCGTGAGCACCGAATCGGGCCGCTCCATGCGCTTGCTGCACATGGGCGACATCCCGGCCGACACGTCGGTGCGCGATGCCGTCATGCGGCGCCAGCTGCTGCTGATGCAGATGCCCGGCTGCCCCGCGGCGCTGGCCATTGCGCAGCTGGCCAACAAGATCGACACCGCGCTGCTCACCCCCGCCAGTTAGCCGAACGCCGGGGCCACGCCGTTGGCCGTCCGGCCCGCCTGCCATGCCCGAGTCCACCGTGAACGACGTTCTCAATATCTCCTGCTACCTGTTCGTGCCCTTGCCGGACGCGGCCGAGCTGCGCGACGTGCTGCATGCGCGGGCCGAGGCGGCCCACCTCAAGGGCACCATCCTGCTGGCCGAGGAAGGCATCAACCTGTTCCTGGCCGGGCCGGCGACGGCAGTGCGCGGCTTCATAGCCGCCCTGAAGGCGGACGCGCGCTTCGAACCCCTGGCCCCCAAGGAAAGCTGGTCGGCCAAGCAGCCGTTTCGCAAGATGCTGGTGAAGGTCAAGCGGGAGATCA
Source organism: Acidovorax sp. KPB24-03 (assembly GCF_057546605.1). NCBI lineage: Bacteria > Pseudomonadati > Pseudomonadota > Betaproteobacteria > Burkholderiales > Comamonadaceae > Acidovorax > Acidovorax sp. KPB24-03. The sequence continues at coordinate 10,797 of NZ_BAAJYR010000079.1, forward strand.
TCCGCATGGACCACCCCACCATCCGGCCGTCGAACGGCCGGGCGCCCGCGGTGGACGCACCCACCCTGCGCCGCTGGCTGGCGCAGGGGCACGACGACGCGGGCCGGCCGGTGGTGACGCTGGACACGCGCAATGCCTTCGAGGTGGACCAGGGCACGTTCGACAACGCCATCGACTGGCGCATCGACAAGTTCACCGAGTTTCCGCCGGCGCTGCGCGAGCACAAGGCCGAGTTCGCGGGCAAGACGGTGGTGAGCTTCTGCACGGGCGGCATCCGCTGCGAAAAGGCCGCCATCCTGATGCGCGAGGAAGGCATCGAGAACGTCTACCAGCTCGAAGGCGGCATCCTCAAGTACTTCGAGGAAACCGACGGGGCGCACTACCACGGCGGCTGCTTCGTGTTCGACGAGCGCCGGGTGCTGGCGAACGACCTGTCGACGCAGCCGGAATCAGCCACAGAGCCGAACGCTATCAAAATGTGAGCTGCCGGGGCATGATTTTCTAGGGCATCGGGCTGTTTTGGCCCGATTTTTCAGTTCAAGGCTTGAAGCGCCGCTCCGGCAGCGGAATCCATTCGGTCTCGCCGGGCACGTGGCCCATGCGCTGGGCGTCCCAGTCGTCGGCGGCCTGCACGATGCGGTCCTTGCGGCTCGACACGAAATTCCACCAGATGTGGCGCGGGGCATCCAGTGCGTCGCCGCCGATCACCATCAGCCGCACCGCCCGGTCCGGCGCGCGCAGCGCGGCGCCGGCGCCCGTCTCCAGCACGGCCAGCGTGTGGGCCGCGAACGGCTCGCCGTCGAGCAGCAGGTCGCCGTCCACCGCATAGATCGCCATTTCCTGCGCCAGGGGCGGCAGGGTCAGCGCACCGCCGGCGGCCAATTGCACGTCGAGGTACAGCGTGGGCGACAGCGTCGCCACGGGCGAGGCGTGGCCGAACGCCCGGCCGATCAGCACGCGCACCGTGGCGCCCTCGTGCGACAGCTCGGGAATGTCGGCGGCCGGCGTGTGCACGAAGCTGGGTGCGTCGTCCTCGCTGGCCATTGGCAGCGCCGCCCACAGCTGGATGCCATGGTTCACGTAGCTGCGGTCGCGCAGCGCATCGGGCCGCCGCTCGGAATGCACGATGCCGCGCCCCGCGGTCATCCAGTTGATGGCACCGGGTTCGATCTGCTGCAGCGAGCCCAGGCTGTCCCGGTGCACGATGGCACCGTCGAACAGGTAGGTGACGGTGGCCAGGCCGATGTGCGGGTGGGGCCGCACGTCGTATTCGGACGCCGGCTCCACGGTCACCGGCCCGAAATGGTCGAAGAAGACGAAGGGCCCGACGGAGCGCCGCTGCAGCGATGGCAGGAGCCGGCGCACGGTGAATCCGCCGCCCAGGTCCTTGTCGTGCCCCTTCAGGATGGCCGGCCCGCTCATGGCATGCGCTCCACGGCGGTGGTGATCTCGGTGGTGACGCTGGTCATCAGCTTGTGCACCGGGCACTTGGCGGCCACGGCTTCCAGCTCCGCGATCTGGGCGTCGGTGAGATCGCCGCTCACCTGCAGGCGGGCGGCCAGGCGGTAGGTGCCGCTGCGCTCGGCCGACGCGTCGCGGTCGATCACCGTGCGCACGTCGTCCACCGCCATGCCCTTTCGGCGCGCGTACCACAGCACGGTGAGCGCCTTGCACGCGCCGAGCGCGGCGTCGTACAGGTCGTGCGGATTGGGGCCGGTGTCATCGCCGTCCTCGGCCACGGTGCCGTCCACGACAAGGCGATGCCCGCGAACCGTCAGGGTCTGCGCCAGCGGTGCGCCGGCAATGCGCCGCAATTCGAGGGTCATGGAAAGGCTCCGGTGAGGGGAGGGATCGAGAGGGGATGGGCCGGCCAATCTATCAGCCGTGCAGGCGGCGCGCAATCTCCGCCACGCGTGCGCCGTACGACCGGCCCGTGTCCAGGTCGCCCTGGATCATCTCCTGCACGCTGGCGTCGGAGGGCGACTGGGCCAGCACGCCGACCGAGCCGCCCAGGTTGTTCAGGTCGTTGCGGGTGGCGGCCTTGGAGTTGCTGGGCAGCAGGCCCAGGCTCACCCAGATGCCGCCGTGCTGCGACGCCAGGGTGTGCAGGTAGGCCAGCGTGCCCTGCTTGTCGCCGTTCAGGCTGGCGCTGTTGGTGAAGCCGCCGAACACCTTGTCCTGCCAGCTGCGGCCGAACCAGGCCTTGGAGGAGGCATCGGCGAATTTCTTGAACTGCCAGCTCGGGCCGCCCATGTACGTGGGCGTGCCGAACAGGATGCCATCGGCCGCCTGCAGGGTATCCCAGCCGCCCTCGGGCAGGTTGCCATCGGCATCGATGGCGACGAGCTGCGCGTTCGCGCCTTCGGCCACGGCCTGGGCCAGGCGCTGGGTGTGGCCATAGCCGGAATGAAAGACCACTGCGATTTTTGCCATGATGAAGAACTCCTCGAACGGGTGGTTGGATAAAGAAAAAAGAGAGGGGACAGGGAGAAAAAGAAAACGAAAGTCGGCCGATTCTCAGGCCGCCAGGTCGAACACCAACACTTCCGCCTGCGTGCCCTGCCCGAACGCCAGCAGGGGCTCTTGCTCGGCAAAGGCCGCGTCGCCGGCCGCCAGGTCAAGCCCGTTGACCTGCAGCGCCCCGCGCACCAGTTGCACGTAGCCCTTGCGGCCGGGTGGCAGCGCCAGCGTGGCGGCCTCCGACCCATCGAACAGGCCGGAGTACAGGCGGGCATCCGCGTGGACGGTGAGCGAGCCGCACGCGCCATCGGGCGAGGCCAGCAGCCGGAGCACGCCGCGCTTGTCCGCATCGGCGAAGGTCTTTTGCTCGTATTCGGGGGCGATGCCGCGGGCATCGGGCTCCAGCCAGATCTGCAGGAAATGGGTGGAGCGCCCGGGGGCATGGTTGAACTCGCTGTGCGTCACGCCGGTGCCGGCGCTCATGCGCTGCACGTCGCCCTGGGGAATGCCCCGCACGTTGCCCAGGCTGTCCTTGTGCGCCAGTTCGCCGCACAGCACGTAGCTCAGGATTTCCATGTCGCGGTGGCCGTGGGTGCCGAAGCCGGTGCCCGGCGCGATGCGGTCTTCGTTGACGACGCGCAGGCTGCCATAGCCCATGTAGCGGGGGTCGTAGTAGCCGGCGAACGAAAAGCTGTGGTACGACTGCAGCCAGCCATGGTCGGCATGGCCCCGGTCTTGGGATTTTCGGACGGTCAGCATGGGCAGCGGGTGTTCATTCGGTGCAGCGACTTTAGGAGCAGGGTGCGGCTTGCAAGCCCAAGCGGATTGAAGGCATCATTCAAAATCTTTGAAGCCCAGCCGCACCCAACATGCAAAACGCCCGCGATGCCCTGACCCCCGACAGCCTCGCGATGCTGCAGGTCATTGCCGACACCGGCAGCTTCGCCGCGGCGGCGCGTCGGCTGGGGCTGGTGCCCAGCGCCCTCACCTACCGCGTGCGCCAGATCGAGGACGCCCTCGACGTGCTGCTGTTCGACCGCAGCGCGCGGCAGGCGCGCCCGACAGAGGCCGGTACCGAACTGCTGCGCGAAGGCGCTCGGCTGCTCGAAGAAGTCGACGCGGTGGCGCACCGCGTTCGCCGCGTCGCCACGGGGTGGGAGCCGCAGCTGACCATCAGCGTGGACGGCATCATCTCGCCCACCACCCTGCTGGAACTGACCGAGGCGTTCTACGCCATGGAGCCGCCCACTCGGCTCAAGCTGCGCACCGGCATCCTGTCGGGCACGCTGGAGATGCTGACCTCGGGCCGGGCCGACCTGGCCATCGGCGTGGCGGTCAACGCCTCCACCGTCTCCGGCCTGCAGCAGGAGACGATGGGAGAGGTGGAGTTTCTCTACGCCATCGCGCCCCACCACCCACTGGCCGCTGCGCAGGAGCCCATCAGCGACACCGTGCTGCGCATGCACCGTGCCGT
>NZ_BAAJYR010000080.1:0-14478 GCF_057546605.1 Acidovorax sp. KPB24-03
ACCGAGGCCGCCTGGGCCGATGCGGACGCGGCTGTGCAGCGCTGGCTGAGCCAGGGCCTGCCGATCACGACCGAGCGCATCCAGGAGATCGGCTGGCGCCTGAACGGCCGCCCCGGCGGCGGGCGCAGCTGCGGGCGATGGAGTTCCAGCGCATCCCGGCCGATGCGCAGGGCCTCACCGGCAGCCACCTCGACTATCCCCCGGTCCGCGCACTGCCCGGCCATCTCGCCGCGCTGGACACCTGGCTGGCCCAGGGCGACGCGCCGGCTTCTCCGCTGGCGGCCACGGAGCGGGCCACGCTGCTGTACCGGGCGGTGGAGAGCCTGCGCCCCTTCGAAGAGGGCAATGGCCCGGCCGCGCTGATGGCGATGGACTGGGCCCTGCAGCAGCATGGGTTGCCGCCCGTCGCGCTGGACGCCGAAGCCATGACCGGGCAGGTGGCGACGGACGGGACGGTGGCCGACGGCGCGTTGACCGATGCGGCGGTTTTCGCCTCGGCCCCTGCCGGCGGCGTGCCGCACGCGCTTTTCGACGCCGTGGTGCAGGGGATGGAGGAAGCCCTTCGCACCCTGCTGCCGCGCTGAAATTTCGCATGCGCGGCCAAGGCATCGCATCCGAACCATGGCGCGGGGGGCGGGGTCCGTAGATTGGATACATCCCGTCGCAATTGGACGGGTTTGCTCCATCACCAACCCTTTCACCACGCGTTTGCCCGCGTGCCCATGCCATGAACGCGACCACCGACGTCCTTGCCCGCGTACCCCACAGCCCCGGTGCCGAGGGCAGCGCCGCGACCAGCGAGGGCGCATCGGCCTTCCGCTTCCTGCGCCGCCACCATGCAGGCCAGGGGCACGGCGCTGCCCGGGCCGCCGGCCGCGCTGGCACCGAAACCCCCGAAATGGAGCGCTGGATGCGCGAACTGCAGGAATGGTGCGATGCCGATCCCAACCGGCCGCCGCCCCGCCAGCAGGGCCTGTGGGCCCGCATGCTCGGTCGCCTGCGCACCCCCGAAGCGGACCTGGAAGACGACAGTGAAACCGCCGCCACGTTCGCCGAACGCCGCCAGGAGGCGGTCAGGCGCGTGCTGGCCTGCCACGCCCTGGGCGAGGAGGGCTGGCAACTGGACCTGCGCGTGCTGCGCCTGTCCTCCCTGCCGCCCGGGCTGGACCGCCTGCGCCATCTCAAGCACCTGGACGTGTCGGACAACACGGGCTTTCACCGCCTGCCCGAGACCCTGGCGCTGTGCCGGGGTCTGCGCACCCTCACGGCGCGCAACTGCGTGGTCACCGAAGTGCCGCAGGCGCTGGCCTGGCTGCAGCACCTCGAAATGCTGGACCTGTCGGCCAACTTCAGCCTGCGCGAGCTGCCCGAATCGCTGGCGCAGGCGCCGCGGCTGGCGACCGTGATCCTCACGCATTGCGGCCTGCAGAACGTGCCCGAGGCCATGGCCCGCATGCCCGTGCTGCAGTTGCTGGACCTGTCGCACAACCTGCAGCTGCACAACGTGCCGGCCGCCGTGCGGGACCATCCCGCCGTCGATCTGACGGGCACGCCCGTGGCGCTGCTGTCCAACCTGCTGCAGGCCCCCCGCTGGAACCCGCCGCAGCAGGCGCGCCTGGCCGCGCGGCTGGACGGCGTGGCCGTCGGCTGGCAGGAATGCCTGGGCGTGCTGCGCAAGAACGCGGGCCTGCGCGCCGAGGTGAACGCCGGCTCCACCTTCGCCCGCGCCCTGGGCGCCCACCCGCGCGAGTTCTCGGCCATCTACTGCGCCGTGATCGGTGCCGGCGAGCACAGCGGCAACCTCGGCCTGGTGCTGGAGCGCCTGGCGGACGACCTGGAGGACCGGCAGGCGCTCAAGGCCAAGCTGATCGGCGCGGCGCTGTACCCCGCCATCGTCACCGTGGTGGCCATCGTCATCGTGCTGTTCCTGGTGGGCTATGTCGTGCCCAGGTGGCGGCCGTGTTCGCCGGCACCAAGCGCGCCCTGCCCTTTCTCACCGTGGCCATGCTCGCCATTAGCGACGCGGTGCGCCACTACGGCTGGGCGGCGCTGATCGCTATTATTTTCATAGCATTCGGGGCAAGGTATGCCCTGGCGCAGCCGCGTTTTCGCGAGAGGTTCGATGCCGTGTGGCTGACCCTGCCGCTGGTGGGCAAGCTCGCGCGCGGCTACAACGCGGCGCGCTTCGCCGGCACGCTGGCCATGCTGGCGGGCGCCGGCGTGCCCATCCTGCGGGCGCTGCAGGCCGCCGCCGAGACGCTGAACAACCGCGCCATGCGCGCCGACGCGCTCGACGCGCTGGTGCTGGTGCGCGAGGGCGCACCGTTGGCCTCGGCCATGGCGCAGAAAAAAACGCTTTCCCGGCCTGGTCGCCATGTTCGCGCGCCTGGGCGAGCAGACCGGCCAGTTGCCCGTGATGCTGCAGCGCGCGGCCACGCAGCTGTCCACCGAGGTGCAGCGCCGGGCGCTGCAGCTGGCCACCATTCTGGAGCCCCTGCTCATCGTCGCCATGGGGCTCATCGTCATGCTGATCGTGCTGGCCGTGCTCATGCCCATCATCCAGCTCAACCAGTTCGTCAAATAAATGACCGGCCTGCGACCCCGCCACCGCCGGAGCCCTCCATGGCCATGACCCTGGACGACAAGCTCGTCGTCGCCATCTCCTCGCGCGCGCTGTTCGATTTCGAGGAGGAAAACCGCCTTTTCGATCCGCTGCAGCCGCAGACCTACATGCAGCTGCAGCTCGACCGGCTGGACACGCCCGCGCGCCCCGGCGTGGCGTTCTCGCTGGTCAAGAAGCTGCTGGCCTTCAACGAGCCCGGCCACCAGCGCGTGGAGGTGGTGGTGCTGTCGCGCAACGACCCGGTGAGCGGCATGCGCATCTTCCGTTCGGCCAGCGCCGCGCACGTGCCGCTCGAGCGCGGCGTGTTCACGCAGGGGCGCGACCCGTTCCGCTACCTGCGGCCGCTGGGCGCGCACCTGTTCCTGTCCGCCAACGAGGCCGACGTGCGCCAGGCCCTGCAGCTGGGCTACCCGGCCGCGCGCGTGCTGACCGAATCGGTGCAGGCCAGCCACGCCAATCCGCACGAGGTGCGCATCGCCTTCGACGGCGACGCCGTGCTGTTCTCCGACGAGGCCGAGCGCGTGTACCAGGCGCAGGGGCTGGCCGCCTTTCAGCGCCACGAGACCGACAAGGCCGCGCAGCCGCTGCCCGACGGCCCCTTCAAGCCGCTGCTGGCCGCGCTGCACCGACTTCAGCAAGCGGCGGGCAGTTCGTCGGGCATGCGCCTGCGCACGGCCCTGGTCACCGCCCGCAGCGCGCCAGCGCACGAACGCGCCATCCAGACGCTCATGAACTGGAACATCGCCGTGGACGAGGCCATGTTCCTGGGTGGGCTGGACAAGGGCGGGTTCCTGCGCGAGTTCGAGCCTGATTTTTTCTTCGACGACCAGACCGGCCATGTCACCTCGGCGGCGCGGCACGTGCCCTCGGGCCACGTGAACAGCGGCATCTCCAACCCCGGTTAAAGGCCGTCGGTACAGCGGCCCAGCCACCGAAAGGCAAAGAAGCGCAAACCTTTGCAACCGCCGGTGAAACCCTGCCGCCCCCGATTGCAAAAACCCGCCGGCCCCACCATCTGTGACACCATGCCCCGAATGAACACCCCTGCCGCTCCCCTGCCGTCCCGTGTCCATGCCGCCCGCGCCGCGGCGGCGCCGGTCCAGCCCGGTGCGGCCGCCCTGCGTGCCATCGCGCTGTTTTCCCTGCTCGCCATCGGCCTGGCCTTCAGCGCCGTCGCCGCGACGCCCCCGGCCGCCACGCCCCAGGCCAAGGCGAGCGAGCCCCTGAGCAAGGGCGAAATCAAGGCGCAAAAGGAATTCAAGATGCTGGACTTCAATGGCGACGGCAAGCTGAGCCGCTCGGAAGTGGCGCTGTTCCCACGCCTGGCCAACGCGTTCGACGACGCCGATACCAACCACGACGGTTTCGTGTCGTACGAGGAAGTGCGGGCGTTCGCCGCCAAGTACCGGGCCGAACGCGACCGCGCCCGGGCCGAGGAAGCGAAAACCCCGGCCAGCGCGGCAGGCGGTGCGGCCAGCGCGGCCAAGCCCTAGCCGCCGCTCGCTACCGCCACCGCCACCGGACTCGTCGTTTTATAGCCAAAACGGCCTCCAGCACAATCAGTACTAGGGCATTCTGCTATTGATTTAAGAGCAAATCGCCTTACAGCCCGCCCGTTCGCTTGACCTTGGGGTCGGCATAGGTGAGGGGCTCGTCCTTGGCCTCCTGGGCCAGGCGCTCCTGCAGCGGGGTCTTGTTGAGCTCCTGCGCCATCTCGACGGCGCTGCCGCTGGCGCGCCACATCGACTGGATGAACTCGAGCAGCTGCTTGTAGATGGGCTCCGGCGGCGGCTCCTGTTTCTCTTCGACCGTGTCCTTCTTCTTCACCTCGGTCCAGTCGCGGTTGCGCGTGTCCGGGTCGGACGGCTTGTCCGGCTCTCGCACGATGGCGCCCTCGCCCAGCCGGTCCATTGACTCGACGGGGTTGGCCGCATGGATGGGCCGGACAGGAACCGCGCCGGAGGCCCCCGTGGAATACAAATCGGCGCCCTGGGGACGCCAGCTCGGCGATCGGTCAACAGGTGGCATTTGCATGGCGGGGTCCGTTCGTGAAAGTGGAGCGGCAAGGGGAATTCATCCCTCGTCGTATTTCATAACGGCAAAAAGAAAGGGAAATTAAGGCCTTTTTAAAGGATCAAGGCAAAAATCAGGGTTTACCCCTATCCCTTGGCCACGCCTGTGCCCCGCCACGCCGCAAGGCAGGGTAGTAGCAACCGCCGCCGGCTCATGCCCGGCGCGGCCGGGGTGCTATAGAAAACGCTCCAGCAGCCGGCGCGAGGATTTGTCCAGCGCCGCCACATCGGGCACGCGGAACTGCACGCCGTCGGCCGAGGCGATCAGCAAGGTGGTGCGCCCGCCCAGCCGGCGGATGTCCTCCTCGGCCTTGAGCACCAGCTGCGCGGGGCCGCGGTCCGTCTCCACCACCCAGGTGCTGGGGGTGGAAAACCCCGAGACGCTGACCAGCCTCTGCAGGATCGGCACGAATTCGCGGGCGTGAAGGTCTTCCTCGACCAGCGCCCGGGCGGCGGCAGGCAGGTGGTCCAGGTGCTCGATCCACTGCAGTTCATGGCCGTCCGCCCCGACCAGGGAGATGCCCTCGGCCGGCGCGGCGATGGGAAAGGCCCGCACCGGCACCACTTCGGCGTGCTCGGCGCCGCCGGCCTGGGTGAGCACCAGGCGGCCGTGGGCGTTGCGCTGCAGGCGGATGCCGGCCACGGCCGAAGCGTTGGCAGGGACGGCGGCCGCGGTGGACGCGGCTGCGGAAAAAGGAGAAGGCGAAGCAGTCATGGGCGTGCGCTCTCTTTCAAGGATCAGGAGTTGCCCGCGGGATGGGCGGGATGCAGCAACGCGCTGTCGATGACGAGGCCCGACGCCTCGGCGTCCTCCTCGGCCCGGCGGGCCTGGGCTTCGTAGAGGCGCCAGTAGGCGCCCTGCTTTTCCATCAGGGCGTCGTGCGGGCCGACCTCGACCACCTCGCCCCGGTCCATGACCACCAGGCGGTCGGCCTTGCGCAGCGTGGACAGGCGGTGGGCGATGGCGATGGTGGTGCGACCCTGCACCAGGTTATCGAGCGCCTTCTGGATTTCCTTCTCGGTCTCGGTGTCCACGGCCGAGGTGGCCTCGTCCAGGATCAGGATGCGCGGGTCGATCAGCAGCGCGCGAGCGATGCTGATGCGCTGGCGCTCCCCGCCCGACAGGCCCTGGCCGCGCTCGCCCACCAGCGAGTCGTAGCCCTGGGGCAGGCGCAGGATGAATTCGTGCGCGTGGGCGGCGCGCGCGGCCGCCACGATCTCGGCGCGCGTGGCCTCGGGCTTGCCGTAGGCGATGTTCTCGGCGATGGTGCCGAAGAACAGGAACGGCTCCTGCAGCACCAGCCCGATGTGCCGGCGGTAGTCGGCCACGCGCAGCCGGCGCACATCCACGCCATCGACCTGGATCGAGCCCTCGGTCACGTCGTAGAAGCGGCTGATCAGGTTGACCAGCGTGCTCTTGCCCGAACCGCTGTGGCCCACCAGGCCGATCATCTCGCCCGGCCGGATATCCAGGTTCAGCCCCTTGATGACCGAGCGGCTGCCATAGCGAAAGCCCACGTTGCGCATCGCGATGGCGCCCTCGACGCGCTCCATGGTCACCGGCTGCACCGGATCGGGCACGTTGCTCACGTGGTCCAGGATGTCGAAGATGCGCTTGGCGCCGGCCGCGGCCTTCTGCGTGACCGAGACGATGCGGCTCATGGAGTCGAGCCGGGTATAGAAGCGCCCGATGTAGGCGATGAACGCCGCCAGCACCCCGACGGTGATCTGGTTGTGCGCCACCAGCCAGATGCCGAAGCCCCAGACGATGAGCAGGCCGATCTCGGTCATCAGCGAGACCGTGGGCGTGAACAGCGACCAGGTCTTGTTGAGCCGGTCGTTCACCTCCAGGTTGTGCTGGTTGGCATCTCGAAAGCGCTGCGCCTCGCGCTTTTCCTGCGCGAAGGCCTTCACCACGCGGATGCCGGGAATGGTGTCGGCCAGCACGTTGGTGACCTCGGACCACACGCGGTCGATCTTCTCGAAACCGGTGCGCAGGCGGTCGCGCACGTTGTGGATCAGCCAGGCGATGAACGGCAGCGGCACCAGCGTGACCAGCGCCAGCCAGGGGTTGATCGAAAACAGGATGGCCGCCGTCATCAGGATCATGAGCACGTCGGTCATGAAGTCGAGGGCGTGCAGCGACAGGAAGACGTTGATGCGGTCCGTCTCCGAGCCGATGCGCGCCATCAGGTCGCCGGTGCGCTTGCCGCCGAAATAGTCGAGCGACAGGCGCAGCAGGTGCTCGTAGGTGGTGGTGCGCAGGTCCGCGCCGATGCGCTCGGACACCAGCGCCAGGATGTAGGTGCGCGCCCAGCCCAGCCCCCAGGCCAGCAGCGCCGACAGCAGCAGGCCGCCCAGGTACAGCCCCACGAGGTGCACCGGAATCTGCTGGCCGTTCTGGTAGGGGATGAGGATGTCATCCATCAGGGGAATCGTGAGGTACGGCGGCACCAGGGTGGCCGCAGTGGAGGCGAGCGTGAGCCCGAAGCCCGTCGCCAGTTGCTTGCGGTACGGCCGGGCGAAGCGCCACAGGCGCAGCAGCACCCAGGTGGAGGTCTGCGGGGCCGGCGCGCGGGCGCAGGCAGGGCACTCCTCGGTGTCGGGCGGCAGCGCGGTGTGGCAGACCTCGCAGCGGGCCTCGTCCGCGGGCTCGGACTCGACCTTGGCATCGTGCGGCATGCCCAGCGCGGCCAGGCGCTGGTCGAACTTCTGCAGCATGCGCAGGGCCTGGGGGTGCGCGCCGAGGGTGAAGCGCCACAGCGCCAGGCGGCGCTCGGTGTCGTGCAGTTCCAGGGCCCCCACACCGCCATGGTCGGACAGGCGCAAGGCCATGCCGGCGGCCAGCGGCCACTCCTGCACGGCACCGCCATCGGTGCGCGACAGCAGGCGCTGGGAGGTCAGCACCAGCAGGCCGGGCGCGAAGCGCAGGGCCGGGCTCAGGTCAACCTGCAGCGCGGCCAGCACGTTTTCGTGGGGGGCGAGCCTGGCTCGCCATTCGGCCCCGTCGGGGCCATTCAAGACACTCGAGGCGTCCACAGGATGTTGATGTTGCATTTTGGTTGGTTTTTCCGCCCTGGACGGCCCGAGAAGCCAGCCCGTGCTCTGGTCCCCATTCTCCCCGATGCTCCACAGGCCGCTTTGGCATCTGCATGTAACGCCTTCCCCACGGGCCACGCTGACATCCTTTAGGCCACCCCCGAGTGGGCGCACAATTGACCGACACTCCTTCCGCAAATCGGTCCGCTTCGGGCCGCAGTTTCCTTTACGCTGCACTCCATGGCGACATTCAATGACATCCAACTGCTGCGCATCAACTACCTGCGCGGTCCCAACATCTGGACCTACCGTCCGGTGCTCGAAGTATGGCTGGATCTCGGCGCGCTCGAAGACCACCCGTCCAACGCCCTGCCGGGATTCAACGAGCGCCTGACCACCTGGCTGCCGGCGCTCATCGAGCACCACTGCGGCGTGGGCGAGCGCGGCGGCTTCCTGCAGCGGCTGGAGGGCGGCACCTGGTGCGGCCACGTGCTGGAGCACATCGTGATCGAGCTGCTCAACCTGTCAGGCATGCCCACGGGCTTCGGGCAGACGCGCAGCACCTCGCAGCGCGGCGTGTACCGCATGGTGTTCCGGGCGCGCGACGAGCGCGTGGCGCGCGTGGCGCTCGAGCAGGGCCACCAGCTCATCATGGCGGCCATCAATGACACCCCGTTCGACGTGCAGGCCGCCGTGGCGCGCGTGCGCACCGAGGTGGACGACCAGTACCTCGGCCCCAGCACCGCGTGCATCGTCACCGCCGCGACCGACCGCGGCATTCCGCACATCCGGCTGAACGACGGCAACCTGGTGCAACTGGGCTACGGCGCCTCGCAGCGCCGCATCTGGACGGCCGAGAGCGAGTTCACCAGCGCCATCGCCGAAGGCATCGCCAGCGACAAGGACCTGACCAAGAGCCTGCTCAAATCGTGCGGCGTGCCCGTGCCCGAGGGCCAGGTCGTCAACAGCCCCGAAGAGGCCTGGGAAGCCGCGCAGGACATCGGCCTGCCGGTGGTCGTCAAGCCCTCGGACGGCAACCATGGCCGTGGCGTGACGCTGGACCTGCGCAAGCAGGCCGACATCGAGGCGGCCTACCACGTGGCCTACCCCGAGGGCAGCGACGTGATGGTCGAGCGCTTCATCCCCGGCGACGAGCACCGGGTGCTCGTGGTGGGCGGCAAGGTCGTGGCCGCCGCGCGCGGCGAGGTGGTGAGCATCACCGGCAACGGCCGATCCACCGTGCAGGAGCTGATCGACACGCAGCTCAACTCCGACCCGCGCCGCGGCTACGAAGAGGAATACCCGCTCGAGCTGATCCAGGTGGACACCAACGTGGCCGTGCAGCTCGAACTCAAGCGCCAGGACCTCAGCGCCACGGCCGTGCCCGAGGCCGGCCGCGAAGTCGTGGTGCAGCGCAACGGCAACGTGGCCGTGGACTGCACCGACGAAGTGCACCCCGAGGTGGCCTACATCGCCGCACTGGCGGCCAAGGTGGTGGGCCTGGACATCGCCGGCATCGACCTCGTGGCGCGCGACATCGGCCGCCCGCTGCAGGAGCAGAGCGGCGCGATCGTCGAGGTGAACGCCGGCCCCGGCCTGCTCATGCACCTGAAGCCCGCCATCGGCGCGCCGCGCCCGGTGGGCCAGGCGATTGCCGAGCACCTGTTCCCGGCTGAGGAAAACGCCGACGGCACGATCGGCCGCATTCCGCTGGTCGGCGTGGCCGGCACGCGCGGCACCAGCACCATCGCCCGCGTGGTGGGCTGGCTCATGCACCTGGGCGGGCGCCACACGGGCCTGGCCTGCCGCGAGGGTCTGTTCCTGGACCGCCGCTGCGTGGACACCACCGACAGCGCCCACTGGGAAGCCGCGCACCGCCTGCTGATGAACCAGATGGTGCAGGCCGCCGTGATCGAGAACGACGCCCGCACCATCCTGCGCGACGGCCTGGCCTACGACCGCTGCCAGGTGGGCGTGGTGACCGACATGGACGGCAAGGACGGGCTGGCCGAGTTCGACGTGTTCGAGCAGGACCAGATGTTCAAGGTGCTGCGCACGCAGATCGACGTGGTGCTGCCCGGCGGCGCCGCCGTGCTGAACGCCGCCGAGCCCCAGGTGCTGGAGCTGGCCCCGCTGTCGGACGGCGCCGTGGTGCTGTACGCCCAGGACGGCACGCTGCCCGCGATCGCGGAGCACCGCGCGCAGGACAACGGCCGCGCCGTCTTCGTGAAGGCAGGCCGGGTGGTGCTGGCCACCGGCTCGGCCGAGCATGTGCTCGGCGCACTGGCCGACCTGACGTTCGGCCGCAATGCCGTGCAGACCGAGCCCGACACCCTGCTGGCCATCGTGGCAACGGCCTGGGCGCTGGACATCGCGCCGGACCTGATCGGCGCGGGCATCAAGACGTTCGAGCCCGAGCTGCCCTGCGCCGCACCGGCCCGCTAGACCCCTTTCAACGACCGCATGGACTCGAGCCGGCGCCCGCGCCGGCAACCCCAAGAAAGAGACGCTTTTCCATGGACGTATCCCGCACCCGGGCCCTGCGCGGCCCCAACCTCTGGAGCCGCCACACCGCCATCGAGGCCGTGGTGACCTGTGCCGAATCCGAACTCGCCATGCGCCAGATCGATGGCTTCGAATCCCGGCTGCGCGCGCTGTTTCCCGCCGTGGGCGTGCTGCACCCCGAAGGCAGCGATGCCGATGTCTCCCTGGCCCATGTCCTGGGCGGCGCGGCCCTGGCGCTGCAGGCGCAGGCCGGCTGCCCCGTCAGCTTCAGCCGCATCTCGGCCACCGTGGACCGCGGCGTGTACCAGGTCGTCGTCGAGTACAGCGAAGAGGCCGTGGGCCGGCAGGCCTTCGAGGATGCCCAGGCGCTGATCCAGGCCGCGCTGCAAGGCGGCCACTTCGACGCCGAGGCCGCCGTGGCGCGCCTGCGCGAGCTGGACGAGGACGAACGGCTGGGCCCCAGCACCGGCTCCATCGTCGAGGCCGCCGCGGCACGCGGCATTCCGTGGCGCCGGCTGACATCGGGCAGCCTGGTCCAGTTCGGCTGGGGTTCCAAGCAGCGCCGCATCCAGGCCGCCGAGGTCGATTCGACCAGCGCCGTGGCCGAATCCATCGCGCAGGACAAGGACCTCACCAAGCGCCTGCTGCACGCCGCCGGCGTGCCCGTGCCGCTGGGCCGCCCGGTCGAGTCGGTGGACGATGCCTGGAAGGCCGCGCAGGAAGTCGGCCTGCCCGTGGTGGTCAAGCCCCAGGACGGCAACCAGGGCAAGGGCGTGACGGTGAACATCACCGAGCGCTCGCAGCTCGACGAGGCCTTCCGCGCCGCCGCCGAATACGGCACGGTGATGGTCGAGCGCTTCCTGCCGGGCCATGATTTCCGCCTCCTGGTGGTGGGCGACCAGTTGGTGGCCGCCGCGCGCCGCGAGCCGCCGCAGGTGCTGGGCGACGGCGAGCGCACCGTGCGCGAGCTGGTGCACCTGGTCAACCTCGATCCGCGCCGCGGCGAGGGCCACGCCACCTCGCTCACCAAGATCCGCCTGGACGACATCGCCGTGGCGCGGCTGGCCATGCAGGGCCTCACGCCCGACGCCGTGCCGGCCAAGGGCCAGCGCGTGATCCTGCGCAACAACGCCAACCTGTCCACCGGCGGTACCGCCACCGACGTGACGGACGACGTGCACCCCGAGGTGGCGGCCCGCGCCATCGCCGCGGCCCAGATGGTGGGCCTGCACATCTGCGGCGTGGACATGGTGGCCGAAAACGTGCTGCAGCCGCTGGAAGTGCAAGGCGGCGGCTTCGTCGAGGTGAACGCCGCGCCCGGCCTGCGCATGCACCTGGCGCCCAGCTACGGCAAGCCCCGCAACGTGGGCCAGGCCATGGTGGACAAGCTCTTCGCCAACGGGCAGGACGGGCGCATTCCCGTGGTGGCCGTGACCGGCACCAACGGCAAGACCACCACCGCGCGCCTGATCGCGCACCTGTTCTCGGCCCAGGGCCTGCGCGTGGGCATGACCAACACCGACGGCGTGTACGTGAACGGCCGCCAGATCGACAGCGGCGACTGCTCCGGCCCCAAGAGCGCGCGCAACGTGCTGCTGCACCCCGAGGTGGATGCGGCCGTGTTCGAGACCGCGCGCGGCGGCATCCTGCGCGAGGGCCTGGGCTTCGACCGCTGCCAGGTGGCCGTGGTGACCAACATCGGCGCCGGCGACCACCTGGGCCTGAACTACATCACCACGGTGGACGACCTGGCCGTGCTCAAGCGCGTGATCGTGCAGAACGTGGCGCCGGACGGCTACGCCGTGCTCAACGCGGCCGACCCCATCGTCGCGGCCATGGCCTCGTCCACGCCGGGCAAGGTGATCTACTTCGCCAGCGACCGACACCACCCGGTGATGGCCACGCACCGCGCGCAGGGCCACCGGTCGGTGTACATGGACGGCGAGTCCATCGTCGCGGCCGAAGGCTCGTGGCGCGAGACCATCCACCTGCGCGACGTGCCCATCACGCGCAACGGCAAGATCGGTTTCCAGGTCGAGAACGTCATGGCATCGGTGGCCGCCGCCTGGGGCGCGGGCCTGCCATGGCAGACCATCCGCCGCGGGCTCTCGGGCTTCGTGAACGACAGCGACAACGCCCCCGGCCGCTTCAACGTGATGGATTTCAAGGGCGCCACGGTGATCGCCGACTACGGACACAACCCGGACGCGATGCGCGCCCTGGTGGCCGCCGTCGATGCGCTGCCGGGCAACCGCCGCAGCGTGGTCATCAGCGGCGCGGGCGACCGGCGCGACGAGGACATCCGCGACCAGACGGTGATCCTGGGCGCGGCGTTCGACGACGTGATCCTCTACCAGGACGCGGCCCAGCGCGGCCGTGCCGACGGCGAGGTGATGGCGCTGCTGCGCGAGGGCCTGGCGGGCGCCTCGCGCACCAAGCACATCGAGGAGATCCGCGGCGAGTTCATCGCCATCGATTCGGCGCTGGACCGGCTGCAGCCGGGCGACCTGTGCCTCGTGCTGGTGGACCAGGTGGAAGAAGCCCTGGCGCACCTGGCCAAGCGCTGCGCGGAGGTGGCCGCATGACCGCCGCCCGCCGCCTCTCCAATGCCCTGCCCCGTGCCGCGCTGGCACTCGGGCTGGCCGCCGCCGCGCTGTGCGCCCAGGCCGAGACCATCGGCACCGTGGACACCGCGTTCAAGCTCCTGGGCCGCGACCACGACATCATCGTGGAAGCCTACGACGACCCGGCCGTGCAGGGCGTGACCTGCTACGTGTCGCGCGCCCGCACCGGCGGCATCAAGGGCTCGCTCGGGCTGGCCGAGGACAAGGCCGAGGCCTCCATCGCCTGCCGGCAGACCGGGCCCATCGCGTTCCCCAAGCCGCCACTCAAGCAGCAGGACGAGGTGTTCAGCGAACGCATCTCCATTTTGTTCAAGCGCCTGCGCATCGTGCGGATGGTGGACCCGGCCCGCAACACGCTGGTGTACCTGACATACTCCGACCGGCTCATCGAAGGCTCGCCGCAGAACGCGGTGACCGCCGTGCCGGTGGACCGCGCCACGCCGATTCCGCTCAAGAAGTGACCAACGGGGCACGGGCCAAGCGATTCGTGGCCGAATCGCCTCCACGCCCTAGTACTCATTGCCTCTTTTACTATTATTTATATAGCAAACAGCTGATCCGGATCACTGGCCGCCGGCGATCTGGCGCAGCGCCTGCTCGAACACCTCGGGCGGCTGGCCGCCCTGGATGAGGTGGCGGTCGTTGATGATGACCGCCGGCACCGAATGGATGCCGTGCTGCTGGTAGAACGCCTCGCGTTCGCGCACCGCGTCGGCGTATTCGCCCGAGGCCAGCACGGCCTGCGCCTGGTCCGCATCCAGGCCGGCGCCGGCTGCCGCGCGCACCAGCACGTCGTGGTCGCCCGGGCTCTGCCCATCGGTGAAGTAGGCCTTGAACAGTGCGTGCTTCAGGGCCGTCTGCGCAGCCTCGCCGCCCGCCTCGCCCGCCCAGTGCAGCAGGCGGTGCGCATCGAACGTGTTGTAGATGCGGCTGCGCTGCCCCATGTCGAACGTGAAGCCCAGCGCGGCGCCGCGTTCGGCGATGGCTTCGCGGTTGCGCTGCGACTGCTCGGGCGTGGCACCGTATTTTTCGGCCAGGTGCTCGGCGATGTCCTGGCCTTCCGGCGCCATCTGGGGATTGAGCTCGAACGGCTGGAAGTGCAGCTGCGCCGCCACCGTGCCGTCCAGCCGGTCCAGGGCCTGCTCCAGCGCGTGCAGCCCGATGGCGCACCAGGGGCAGGACACGTCGGAGACGAAATCGATCTTGAGGGGGACGGGGGTGGCAGGGGCCGGGGGGGTGGTCATGGCAACTCCATTGCAAAGGGTCGAACGCGTGATGCTAGGCCGCCTTCCATGACCGTGCACGCCTGTGGGCACTGCGCGGCGGCCTGCGAATGCGATCGCAAGAACCGGGGTGCGGGCCCGCCGCGCCGTGCGTAGATTCAAGGCCAGGCCCTTACCATTGAACGAGGAATCGACGCCATGGCTTCCCGCCCCCACTCCTGTCCCACCCCCCGCACCATTTGCACGGCGGCGCAGCGCGCCGCCGCCACGCTGGCCGATCCCCGGTGGGCCGCCGTCGCGGCACGGGACGCCCAGGCCGATGGCCGCTTCGTCTATTCGGTCCGCACCACCGGCGTGTATTGCCGGCCCTCGTGCGCCGCCCGGCCCGCCCG
>NZ_BAAJYR010000081.1:0-14432 GCF_057546605.1 Acidovorax sp. KPB24-03
CCGGCCCTGGCACGCGCCGACGGACCGGCAGGGCCCGGCGCGACATGACACCCCGCGGACGGTCGGCGTGCTGCTGCCCGGAATCGTCACGCTACCCCACCCTCTCCGCCGAATTCCTGGCCGGCCTGCAAGTGGGGCGCCGAGGCCCTCGGAACACCCCCCGCGTTGGCTGGCCGCTGCCCCTACGGGCGCAGTCCCCAGGCCGCGTTGCGGCAGGCGCGTGCCGCCGTCGGCTCCGGCGCGGTCGACGCGCTGGCAGGATGGCTGCCGATGCAGTCGGCTCGGGACCTGGTGCCGCTCCTGGAAGCGAACCAGATCCCTTTTCTGGCCAGCGACACGGGGGCCGACCAGTTGCCCACGCGCCTGGCCGACCGTTCGCCCTGGCTGATTGCCCACTCGCTGGATCTGTGGCAGTCCTGCGCGGTGCTGGGGCGGGAAGCGCCACGGCGCTGGGGCACACGCGCGTTGCTGTGCATGGGCTTTCTGGAAAGCGGCTACGACTTTCCGCATGAATTTCGCCGCGCGTTCGAGGCCGCAGGCGGCACGGTGTCGGCAATGCACATCTCCGGCCTGCCCGACGGCTCCGACGAGTTCGCCGGCTTGCGTTCGGCCTGGCATGCCGCCCGCGCAGACTTCGTGGTGGCCCTGTATTCCGGCGCGCAGGCCTTGCGCTTTCAGCGGCAGTGGGGCCAATTGCAGCCGCACAGCCAGACCCCCGTGGTGGGCACCCTCTTTTCGCGGGGGCCGGTGGAAGCCGTCGGGTCGCGGCCGAGAGGCTGGACCAGCGTGGCCTCCTGGAACGCCGGGTCCGACGCCTGCCGGTCGATCGCCGCCCGTTGCGCGCTTCGGGGCTCGGATTCGCTGGCGGAGCTGAGCGGCCCGGCCCTGCTCGGCTTCGAGGCCGGGCAGCGCTTCGCGCAGTGGCAAAGCAACGGCGCGGGGTTCGAGCAACTGGCCATCCTGCGAACGCCTTCGGAGAGCGGCCCCCGTGGAAACCCGCCCCATGGCTTGGCGAGCGGCGATCGCAACGGCACCCACTGGCTTCGCGCCGGCACACCCGCAACGGGGGGGAGCACCGAAATGGCATGGGCCACGCGCGGCCCCGGCGCGCCGCTCGGAGCCCCCGGCTGCAGCGGCTGGACCACCCCTTATCTCGTGACTTAATGGAAGAACATCATGGCTGCAGACCCATTCATCGGTGAAATCTCTGTGTTCGCAGGCAACTACGCGCCCCGAAACTGGGCTTTTTGCTGGGGCCAATTGATGGCGATTTCCAGTAATGCCGCCTTGTTCTCGTTGCTGGGCACCACCTACGGAGGCAATGGCCAGACCACCTTCGCGCTGCCCGATCTGCGCGGCCGTGTACCGCTGGGCATGGGAATGTCGCCCGGCGGAAGCAATTACGTGCTGGGGCAGATGGCTGGACAGGAAAGCGTCACGCTCAACATCAACAACATGCCGATGCACAACCACACCACGTCCGTGGCAGTGAGCAGCGGCGCGGGCAACTCGGCAGCGCCCAACGGCCGCTACCTGGCCGCTTCCGACCGGCGCGATAACCAATACACCAACCAGGCCCCCGACGGCAACCTGGCCGGCGTCACGACGGGGCTGGCCGGTAGCAGCCTGCCGCACGACAACATGCAGCCCTATCTCTCCCTCAACTTCATCATCGCGCTCGCTGGGACCTTTCCGTCCCGAAATTGAGGCACGCCGCGGGGCGGCGCATGCCACCCCGCCCCGCGGTGTCCAATCAGTCCACCACGGTCAGCTTGGCCACCGACAGCGCCAGCCATTTGGTGCCATGCCGGGGAAAGTTCACCTGTGCGCGCGCATCGTCACCGGTGCCCTCCAGCGCCAGCACCTTGCCCTCGCCGAACTTGGTGTGGAACACGCCCAGCCCCACGCGCAACCCGTGCGACGGCGCGGCCTTCTGCGCCGGGACCGGTGGACTGGCGAACGATTCCGACCTGGACCCGAATCCGCCTCTCGCGCTAGATCCATATGCACCGCCCGCTCCTGAATTAGGAGCAAACGTGCCGAACCCCTGCTGCTTGGGCGTGATCCATTTCAACGCGGCTTCGGGCAGTTCGTCGAAGAACCGGCTCTTGATGTTGTAGCGCGTCTGGCCGTGCAGCAGCCGGGTCTGCGAATGGCTCAGGTACAGGCGCTTTCGCGCGCGGGTGATGGCCACGTACATCAGGCGGCGCTCTTCCTCCAGCCCTTCGCGGTCGCTCATCGCGTTCTCGTGGGGGAACAGGCCCTCTTCCATGCCGCCGATGAACACGGCGTCGAATTCCAGGCCCTTGGAGGCGTGCACGGTCATGAGCTGCACGGCATCCTGGCCGGCCTGCGCCTGGTTGTCGCCCGCCTCCAGCGCCGCATGGGTCAGGAAGGCGGCCAGGGGCGAGAGCGTTTCGCCGGTATCGGTGTCCACGATGCCCGCCACGCCGCCGGGCAGCGGCTCGTCGGTGGTGGGCAGCGATGGGTCCAGGCCCTGGCTCGCCGGGCTTTGCGTGAGCGGCGTGCCGTGCTCGTCCACCGGCAGCGCGATGGCGTCGCGCCCGAAACCTTCCTGCGTGACGAAGCTCTCGGCCGCGTTCACCAGCTCCTGCAGGTTTTCGATGCGGTCGGCGCCTTCCTTTTCAGAGCGGAAGTGCTCCAGCAGGCCGCTGGACTCCAGCATCTGCTCGATGATGCCGCGCAGGGTCATGCCCTGCGTCTGCTCGCGCAGCACGTCGACGAGGGCGACGAAGCTGCCCAGGTTGGCGCCGGCCTTGCCCGGCACCGCGGTGACGGCATCGTGCAGCGAGCAGCCCGCGCTGCGCGCCGCGTCCTGCAGCACCTCGACCGTGCGCGCGCCGATGCCGCGCGGCGGGAAATTGACCACGCGCAGAAAGCTCGTGTCGTCGTGCTGGTTCTCCAGCACGCGCAGGTAGGCCAGCGCGTGCTTGATTTCGGCCCGCTCGAAGAAGCGCAGGCCGCCGTACACGCGGTAAGGCACCGCGGCATTGAACAGGGCCGACTCAATCACCCGGCTCTGCGCATTGCTGCGGTACAGCACGGCCACTTCCTTGCGTTCGAAACCGTCGCTGCGCACGAGCTGGCGGATCTCCTCCACCATCCACTGCGCCTCGGCCAGGTCGGTGGTGGCCTCGAACACACGCACCGGCTCGCCAGGGCCCTGCGTGGTGCGCAGGTTCTTGCCCAGGCGCTTGCTGTTGTGGCTGATGAGGGCGTTGGCCGAATCGAGGATGTTGCTGTAGCTGCGGTAGTTCTGCTCCAGCTTGATCTGGCGCTGCACGTCGAACTCGCGCACGAAGTCGGCCATGTTGCCCACGCGCGCACCGCGGAAGGCATAGATGCTCTGGTCGTCGTCGCCCACGGCGATCACACTGCCGCGCGCCTGGAACTGGCCGTCCGCCACGTCGCCCGCGAGCTGCTTGAGCCAGGCGTACTGCAGCTTGTTGGTATCCTGGAACTCATCCACCAGGATGTGCTGGAAGCGCCGCTGATAATGCGCACGCACCGGGTCGTTGTCGCGCAGCAGTTCGTAGCTGCGCAGCATCAGTTCGCCGAAATCGACCACGCCTTCGCGCTGGCACTGCTCTTCGTACAGCTGGTACAGCTCGACCTTCTTGCGGGCATCGGCATCGCGTGCGTCCACGTCGCCCGGGCGCAGGCCCTCTTCCTTGCAGCCGCTGATGAAGTACTGCACCTGCTTCGGGGGAAAGCGCTCCTCGTCGATGTTGAACTGCTTGCACAGCCGCTTGACGGCCGAAAGCTGGTCCTGCGTGTCCAGGATCTGGAAGGCCTGAGGCAGGCCGGCCAGCTTGTAGTGCGCCCGCAGCAGGCGGTTGCACAGCCCGTGGAAGGTGCCGATCCACATGCCGCGCACGTTCACCGGCAGCATGGCCGACAGGCGCAGGACCATCTCCTTGGCGGCCTTGTTGGTGAAGGTGACGGCCAGGATGCCGCCGGGCGTGGCGTAGCCGTTTTGCAGCAGCCAGGCGATGCGGGTGGTGAGCACCCGGGTCTTGCCCGAGCCCGCGCCCGCGAGGATCAGGGCGTGCCCAGCCGGCAGCGTGACCGCGGCCAGTTGCTCGTCGTTCAGGTTCTGCAGCAGGGGCGAGGCGGCATCGGACTGGGGCGCGGGGCCGGCGTCGCCAGCACCGAAAGGCGCTGGCGCGCCGGAAAACAGGTCGTGTGGGAGCATGGCGCCATTGTAGGAACCTCCACCGGCGGCCCTCCGCCGTGGGGCTGCTCGGCGCTATCCCCCACTGCGCGGGCGGGCCGGCAGCGGGGGCATGCGGCGCAGGCCGTCCACCGCGTCGGCCTCGAAGTCCTTCCACAGCGCGTCGCGGCGCTGCAGGGTCTGCGCCACTTCGCCATGCCGCTGCTGCGCCACGGCGGACACCAGCGCGTTGCACAGGAAGAACGCGGCGGTATAGGAGTCGAACGGGGACGCGTTCGCCGTGCCCACCAGCAGGCTGTGGTGGGCGCAGGCCACGATGGGCGCCGCCGCGCTGTCGGTGATCGCCACCACGGTGCATCCCTGCTGCCGGAAATGCTGCGCGGCCAGCAGCGCGCCGTTGGAATAGCGGCGGATGGTGAACACCAGCAGCATGTCCTGCGGCTCGGTCCACAGCAGCCGGTCCACCGCGAAGGGCGCGCCCGCGCCCAGTTCCAGCACCTGCGGCCGGCACATGTTCAGGTGGGTGGTGAGGTAGGAGGACACCGGCACGCTGTTTTTCTCGGCCATCACGAAGACGCGCCCCTGGCAGCCGCTGATGGCCTGCACCACCGCCCCGAACACGCCCATGTCCAGCCCCTGCCGGGTGGCGGTGAGGTTGTGCTGGTCGTGCAGCAGCGCATCGTCCACGCACTCGGCCAGGGTGCGGTCGCTGCCGATGGTGGCTCGGGTGCGCTGGGCGGGCGTCTGCAGCAGCACGGTCACCTCGCTGCGGGCTTCGCGGCGCACCTCGGCCAGGCTGGCATAGCCCAGCTTGGCGAACAGCCGCACCACGGTGGAGGCGCTGGTGCCCGCGCGCGCGGCCATGGCGCTGGCCGAGTCGAGCAATCCGTCGGGGTAGTGGCGCTGCAGGTCGTCCGCCAGCGCACGTTCGCTGGCCGTCAGGGTAGGGGCGTGGAGGACGAGCCGTTCGGTCAGGAGCATGGCAGGGGTGGAGAAATCGACGGGGATGGGTGAGCGTAATCCAGCGCAGCCCCGCATGGCGAAGCACCGCGAGCACATTGCAATGACTGTTTCATGAATATATGATTATTGAAATATTCATTTCACTCGCGATGCCCATGACCACCACCATCGAAGCCGACTCCCCTGCCACCGGCCAGGCCCTGCCGCCGGCTGCGCAACCCCTGCTGGCCTGGCTGGCCTCGCAGGAAAGTGCCATGTTCGATCTGCTGCGGCAGGTGGTGGACACCGACAGCGGCAGCGGCCATGTGGCGGGCGTGCAGCAGGTCGCGGCCCTGCTGCGCGGGCGGCTGGAAGCGGCTGGCATCGCCGTGCAGACCCTGCCGCAGCCGGGCTGGGGCGAATGCCTGCTGGCCCGCATTCCGGGCAGCAACCCGTCGGCCGCAGGCCACCTGCAACTCATGGGCCACATGGACACGGTGTTCCCCCTGGGCACGGCCGCCGAGCGCCCCTGGCGGGTGGAAGCCGGCAAGGCCTTCGGGCCCGGCGTGGCGGACATGAAATCCGGCCTGGTCATGAACGTCTTCGTGGCCGAGGCGCTGGCCCGGTTCGGCGGCAACGCCTCGCCCGTACACCTGTTCTTCTCATGCGACGAAGAAGTGGGCTCGCCCGCCTGCCGCACGGTGATCCGCGAAATCTCCCAGGGCGCGCGCGCCGTGCTCAACGCCGAGCCCGGCCGCATCACGGGCAACGTGGTGGTCGAGCGCAAGGGCTCGTACCGCATCGATTTCGAGGTGCAAGGCGTGGCCGCGCATGCGGGCATCAACCCCGCGCAGGGGGCCAGCGCCATCGAGGCCCTGGCGCGCAAGACGGTGGCCCTGCACGCGCTCAACGGCTGCGAGCCGGGCGTGACGCTCAACGTCGGCTTCATCCAGGGCGGCATGGCCTCCAACGTCGTCGCGCCGCTGGCGCGGGCCCATCTGGACCTGCGCTACACGGCCGAGAACGACCTCGAGGCCGTGCTGGCCCGCATCCGCGCGGTGATCGAAGAAGAATCGCTGCCCCGCACCAGCGGCCGCATCGTGGAGCAGACGGGCACGCTGCCCATGGCCAAAACCCCGGCCGACCTGCTGGCCGCCTACCAGCGCAGCGCGGCGCAGGTTGGCTTCGCGGTCGAGGGCGAATTCACCGGCGGGGCCGCCGACAGCGGCATCACCTCGTCGATGGGCATTCCCTCGCTGTGCGCGCTGGGCCCGGTGGGCGGATACGCCCACAGCGAGCGCGAGTTCTGCGACCTGACCACCTTCGTGCCACGGGCCCAGGCGCTGGCCCTCACCCTGCTCGCGCTGGGCTGACGGCGGGCTAGGCCGCGCCCTGTTTTCACCTTTGTCCTTTCATTTGCCATTGCCCCTGCCATGCCTGTTCGCAACGCCCCTTCCTCGCCTGACGCCTGCCACCTGACCCGCCGCCAGATCCTGGCCTCCAGCCTCGGGCTGGGCCTGGCCGGCCTGCCCGCCGTGGCCAGCCACGCGGCAGAAACCTACCCCGCGCGCCCGATCACGCTCGTCGTGCCCTTCCCGCCCGGCGGCTCGGTGGACGTGATGGCGCGGCAATACGCCGAGCCGCTCGGCCGCATCCTGGGCGTGCCCATGGTCATCGACAACAAGCCCGGCGCGGGCGGATCGATCGGCGCGCAGTTCGTGGCCCGCTCCAAGGCCGACGGTTACACGCTCGTGGTCTCGTCGCAAAGCAGCCATCTGGCCAATCCGCTCGTGCAACCCAACCTGGGCTACGACCCCATCAAGGACTTCGACAACATCGCCATCCTGGGCCGCCAGCCCAACGTGCTCGTCGTGCACCCCAGCCTGCCGGTGAAGACCTTCGCCGAGTTCGTGGCCTACGCCAAGCAGCGCCCGGGCCAGCTCAACTTCTGCAGCGCCGGCGCCGGCAGCATGGGACAGCTCAATGTGGAAATGATGCAGCTGGCCATCGGCACGCAGGCCGTGCACGTGCCCTACCGCGGCGGCTCTCCGCTCATCACTGCCGTGCTGGCCAACGAGGTGCAGTTCACGCTCGACAACCTGGTCATCTTCCTGCCGCACATCCAGGCCGGCAAGCTGCGCGCGCTGGCCGTGGCGTCGCCCCAGCGCCTGCCGCAACTGCCCGACGTGCCCACCTTCGCCGAACTGGGCCAGGCCCCGCTCAACCAGACATCGTGGACCGGCATCGCCGCGCCCGCCAACACGCCGCCCGCCATCGTGGCCACGCTGCACAAGGCCATCCGCACGGCAGCCACGGAACCCTCCATGCTGGAAAACCTGCGCGGCCGCGGCGTGATCGCGCCGGAGGACATGGCACCGGCCGGCTTCGAGAAGATGATGGCCGAGCGCCTGGTGGCCTACGGCGACGTGGTGCGCCGCGCCAACGTCAAGCCCGAGTAGGCCGCGCACCCGGCCTTACGTCCCGCCCACCCCGCTTCGGGACCGGGGCTCCACATGCGCGGGCCGCACCCGAGCCCGGCGCATCTGTGGGAACATGGCGCGCAACACCACTGCCGCTGCTCCGCTGCCCATGCGCCCACCCCTTCACTCCCTGACCGCCCTGGCCTTGCTGGCCACCTTCGGCGGCGCCCCGCTGCTGGCCCAGGCCCAGGCGTCCTGTTCCAGCGACGGCGTGGCGCAGCCCGTGGCGCTGTACGAACGCTTCATCAACGCCGACTGCGAATCGTGCTGGGCCGGGCCGCCTGCGCACGCGCCCGGCGCCAGTGCACTGGTGCTCGACTGGATCGTGCCCGGTGGGTTGGCGGACGATGCCCCCCTGTCCGCCGCCGCCACGCGCGATGCCCTGCAGCGACTGCAGGACCTCGGCCGCGGCGTGCCGTCATTTTCAGACACCCACACCGCCGAGGTGCAGCCCCTGCCCGGCCGGCTGCGCGTGGCCAACGGCCTGGCGATGAACGACTACCTCGGCACCGGCATCGCCTTCCAGCCCGCGCCCCGCAATCTGCTGCCGGCGGGCCGCTACGCGTACACGCTGGTGCTGGTGGAGCGGGTGCCGCGGGCACCGCAGGGACGCCGGTCGAACGGTATGTGGTTCGAAATGCCCTCCAGGGCAATTGGAACGCCGGCATCCCGCTATCGAAAAAGGAGCAATCCGCCTGGATCGACAACCGCTCCATGCGAACCCCCGAAGGCACCGATGCCGAGCGCCTGTTCGTCGCCGGCTGGCTGCAGGATGCGCAGGGCCGCATCGTGGCCGCGGCGCAGTCCCGCTGCGCAGCAGGGTCTTGAGCGGCGGGTAGAATCAGTCACCGGGCCCAAGTTTCTTGACGCCCGGTTTTTTTGTGCCTGCGCACAGCAGGGTCCGGTGCCGTCCATTGCGGCGGCACCCGCAGAGCCGGTCAGCAAGCCAAGCGCCCACCGTGGCGGAAATCCTTCCGCCGCGTCCTTCAATGGAGCTTGGAAATCTGATGGAAATCTTCGACTACGACAACGTCCTGCTGCTGCCGCGCAAATGCCGCGTGGAAAGCCGCTCCGAGTGCGACGCCAGCGTGACGCTGGGCCAGCGCAGCTTCCGCCTGCCCGTGGTGCCGGCCAACATGAAAACGGTGGTGGACGAGAAAATCTGCCGCTGGATGGCGCAGAACGGCTACTTCTACGTCATGCACCGCTTCGATCTGGACAACGTGCAGTTCGTGCGCGACATGCAAGCGGCGGGGTGCTTCGCGTCCATCTCGCTGGGCGTGAAGCAGCCCGACTACGACACCGTGGACCAACTGGCCGCCGCCGGCCTCGTCCCCGAGTACGTCACCATCGACATCGCCCACGGACATGCCGACACGGTCAAGAACATGATCGGCTACCTCAAGGACAAGCTGCCCGGCGCGTTCGTCATCGCCGGCAACGTCGGCACGCCCGAGGCCATCATCGACCTGGAAAACTGGGGTGCCGATGCGACCAAGGTGGGCATCGGCCCGGGCAAGGTGTGCATCACCAAGCTCAAGACCGGGTTCGGTACCGGGGGCTGGCAGCTGTCGGCGCTCAAATGGTGCGCGCGTGTGGCCACCCGGCCCATCATCGCGGACGGCGGCATCCGCGACCATGGCGACATCGCCAAGAGCATCCGCTTCGGCGCGACCATGGTCATGATCGGCTCGCTGTTCGCCGGCCACGAAGAGTCCCCGGGCCAGACGGTGGAAGTGGACGGCGCGCTGTTCAAGGAGTACTACGGCTCGGCCAGCGACTTCAACAAGGGCGAGTACAAGCACGTGGAGGGCAAGCGCATCCTCGAGCCCATCAAGGGCACGTTGGCCAGCACGCTGGTGGAGATGGAGCAGGACGTGCAAAGCTCCATCAGCTACTCCGGCGGCCGCAAGCTCATGGACATCCGCAAGGTGAACTACGTGATCCTGGGCGGCGACAACGCGGGCGAGCATCTGCTCATGTGAAAGACCGCCGGACGGCTGGCGATCAGCACCTGATGACGGCAATTTTTTTCTGCGGGACTTGCAGACGCCTCAAATCTTGGTGCATAATTCGAGGCTCTGCAGCGATGCAGACAACTTTTCAAAAAGTGGGTTCTTAGCTCAGTTGGTAGAGCAGCGGACTCTTAATCCGTAGGTCGAGTGTTCGAGTCACTCAGGACCCACCACTTATACAAGCCGCAAGGCAAAAAAAGCCGACGCTATCAAACATAGCGCCGGCTTTTTGCATTTCCGCCGCCGCTTCGTGGAAAGCACCCAGCACCGCTGCATTCCATGCACGCCACGGCGTCGTGTCGGGCAATCCCTCCGGCAGTGGGCGCGTTCTGCCTACAGCCGCCGCCGCTGCGTGCGCCTTAGGTTCATGTCTTCCCCCTTCCTTTCTTCAGGAGACCGACATGAACCAAGCCGCAGGTGTGCAACCCGATCGCATCGACGTCAACGACGCCGCCCTCGTCACCCAATGGGCCGACAAGCTCGCAGTGAGCGAGCTGCAACTGAAAGAGGCCGTGCAAGCCGTTGGCGACAAGGCGGCCGATGTGGAGATGCATCTCAAGGGTTCACGCAGCATCACCAACGATGACCGCGTGGAACAGCTCGGCGCTGACCGCTGAACCCCGCCGATCGCCCTCCATGACCCAAAAGACCCTGGCCGATCTGGCCGAGAAGATGCGCGACATCGACATCGCCATGCTGTCCACCCACACCGACGGCGGCACCATCGCCGGCCGGCCAATGAGCAACAACCGCGAGGTCGATTACGACGGCACGTCGTGCTATTTCACCTGGGAGCAATCCCGCATGGTGACCGACATCGAACGTGCGCCCCAGGTATCGCTCGCCTTCCAGGGCGCCAAGGCCTTCCTGGTGGCCGTGCAGGGGAACGCCGAGCTGGTGCGTGACCGCGCCGCCTTCGCCGAGCACTGGACGCCCGACCTGGACCACTGGTTCAAGGATGGCATCGACACCCAGGGGCTCGTCATGATCCGGGTGAAAGCCTGCCGCATCCACTACTGGGATGGCGAAGACGGCGGCGACATCACCGTCTGATGCCATTGCGCCGCTTGGCGCACCCGGGCGGCGCTGCACACGCAGGGCGCGTCCCGCAGCCCAGGAGCGTGCAGGCCCCCGGGAGGGCATCAGCCCCCGTCGCCGGCCGTGCCGGTGATCGGCAGCAGGATGCCGGTGATGTAGCTGGAGCACACGGGCGAGGCGAGAAACACGTAGGCCGGCGAAATCTCTTCCGGCTGCGCGGGCCGGCCCAGTTGGGTCTTGCTGCCGAATTCGGCGATGCCCTCTTCGCTGCGGTCCGCCGGATTCAGCGGTGTCCACACGGGGCCGGGCGCCACGGCGTTGACGCGGATGCCTTGTTGGGCGAGGTTGCTGGCCAGCGCTTTGGTGAACGCATGGATCGCGCCTTTGGTGGCGGAGTAGTCCAGCAATTCCTTGCTGCCGCGCAGCCCGGTGACCGAGCCGGTGTTGATGATCGCGGCCCCGCGCTGAAGGTGCGGCAGCGCCGCCTGGGCCATGTGGAAGTAACCGTAGACGTTGGTCTTGAAGGTTTCGTCGAAGCGCTCTTCGGTCAGGTCCGCCAGGGATGCGGCATGCTCCTGGAAGGCCGCGTTGTTGACCAGCACGTCCAGCTGGCCGAACGCCGACACCGTCTTGCGCACCGCCCGCTGGCAGAAGGCCGCGCTCTTCACATCGCCCGGAATCAGGATGCAGCGGCGCCCTTCCTGCTCGACATGCTGGCGCGTGGCCTCGGCATCTTCGTGTTCGTTGAGATAGACGATGGCCACGTCGGCGCCTTCGCGGGCGAAGAGGACGGCCACCGCCCGGCCGATGCCGGAATCGCCGCCCGTGACGATGGCGGAGAAACCTTCGAGCTTGCCGCTGCCCCGGTATTGGGGCGCCTCGAACTGCGGCGCCAGCTCCATGTCGGCCTCGCGCCCCGGCTTTTCCAGGTGCTGCTGCGGCATGGGCGGCACGGGGGCTGCGCGGCCGGCGCCGGGGGCGGCGGTCTTGGCCGCAGCGCCCTTCTTGGCTGGTGCGGCGGATCGAGAGGGTTTGGCCTGGTCCTTCGCGTCCTGCTCGCGCTGGATTCGCACCTGCTTGCGCGCGACCGCTTCGGTGTCCGGGCTCTCCGCCGTGCCGGCGTTGCCCCGGGCTTTGGTGGCACCGGGTGTGCCGTTGCGGGTCTTGGCTTTGGAGGAGGGAGAGGTGGGCATGAAAGGCTCCTGAGGGAATGGCGGACCGTGGCACGGCGCGCCCGCTGAAGGGCGGGCCGGCCGACGAAGACGCACAAGGCTGCGTGCGCAGCCCGAGCGATCGCGTCGGAAAACGCGCCGTCCGAATGCAAGAGGCCCCTCGGGGACGGCCTTGCGATCGACGGAGTGCGCGCTTCGGGTGCGCACCAGCCCCTGGAGCCGGCGCGGTGAAGGCCGGGAAAGCACGCGGCGATAATGCAGCGCACATGCCTGCCCTGCGCCACGTCCGCTTCCTCTCCCGCCTGATCCTGGCGTGGTTCGTGGCGTCGCTCGGCGTGGCGGTGGCTGCACCACTGGTGCACCCGCAGCGCATCGAATGGGTATGCTCGGCGGGTGGCGAGCCGCGGTGGGTGGTGGCCGGCGCGGGCGAAGATGCCGCCGTGCCTGCGCACCATGGCCTGGAGTGTCCGCTGTGCCTGCC
Source organism: Acidovorax sp. KPB24-03 (assembly GCF_057546605.1). Lineage (NCBI taxonomy): Bacteria > Pseudomonadati > Pseudomonadota > Betaproteobacteria > Burkholderiales > Comamonadaceae > Acidovorax > Acidovorax sp. KPB24-03. The sequence continues at coordinate 12,324 of NZ_BAAJYR010000081.1, forward strand.
GACGGTCCTGCCGCCGCCCTCGATCCAGGCGGGCGCGCATGCCCAGGCACTGCCGACGCACCTTCCCACCCCGCTCTACCGCGCTCCGCCGGCCACGCTGGCCGGTGCGCCCTTCCCTCCTCGGGCACCGCCGCTGGCGGCATGAACACCGGGGCCGGTCCCCAGCGTGCTGACCGGCCCGTCCACCTGCCCCCCCCCCGTTTACGGACCGCAGCGGGCATGGGTTTTCCGCGCAGCCCCGCGCAGGCCGTTGATCCGTTTTCCGCATTCAAGGAGCTTTCATGCCCAAGACCCCCTTTTCCGCTTTCGCCATCGCCATGGCCCTTTTGACGGCCACGGCCGCCCATGCCCAAGTCACCGTGCAGGACGCCTGGGTGCGCGCCTCGGTGCCGAACCAGAAGGCCACCGGCGCCTTCATGCGGCTCAATGCCGCGAAGAGCACGCGCCTGGTATCGGTCAGCTCGCCCGCCGCGCCGCTGGCGGAAATCCACGAGATGAAGATGGAAGGCGACGTGATGAAGATGCGCGAAGTGCCCGCGATCGACCTGCCCGCGGGCAAGGCCGTGGACCTCAAGCCCGGCGGCTACCACGTCATGCTGATGGACCTGCCCAAACCCGTGAAGGAAGGCGACACGGTGCCACTCACGCTCGTCTTCGAAGGCCAGGACGGCAAGCGCGAGTCGCTGGAGGTGAAGGCCCAGGCGCGCGCGGTGAGCGCCAGCCAGGCACCGGCGGCCCACGGCGAACACAAGCACTGATCTGGCGAGCGGCATGGCGTGCAGCGCGCCATGCCTTTTTTGGGCCTCGCGCGCCCGGCCAAGGCACGGGCCAGGGCCGCGGACCGGCACAATACCGCGCTCGCCCACGATGCCGCCCCACCCCTTGCCTACCGCCTTGCGCCCTTCCCACCCCTTTCGATCGTCCGCTGTGTGGTGGTGCCTGCTGGCCTGGTGGATGGCGGGCGCCGCGCACGCAGGCATCCGCATCGCCGACGACCGGCAGCAGACCGTGGAGCTGCCACGGCCAGCAGCGCGCATCGTGTCGCTGCAGCCCTCGCTCACCGAGACGCTTTGCGCCCTGGGCGCCTGCGATCGCCTCGTCGGCGTGGACCGGCACTCCAACTGGCCCGAGTCGGTGCGCCAGCTGCCGCAGGTGGGCAGCCTGGCGGACGCGCACGTGGAGCGCATCATCGCGCTGCGGCCCGATCTGGTGCTGGTGCGCCCGCGCAACCGCGTGGTCGAGCGGCTAGAGGGCCTGGGCATCAAGATACTGGCGCTGGACGCCAAAACGCATGCGGACATGCGGCGCAACATGGAGGCGGTGGCACAGGCCATCGGCAAGCCGGGGGCGGGCGAAGCGCTGTGGCACCGCACCGACGTGCGGCTGGACGAAGCCCGCGCCCGGGTGCCGGCCGCGTGGCAAGGCCGGCGCGTTTACTTCGAACTGCACGGCGGCTCGGCGGCGGCGAGCGAGGCCTCGTTCATCGGCGAAACGCTGGCCCGCCTGGGCCTGCGCAACGTGGTGCCCGGCAGCCTGGGCGCGTTTCCCAAGCTGGGCCCGGAATATGCGGTGCGGGCCGAGCCCGACCTGCTCATCACCAACGAAGGCCGCGGCACACCGCCGATCGCCGCGCGCCCGGGCTGGGGCACCATGGAGGCGGTGCAGCGCGGTCGGTTCTGCCGCATCGCCGAATCGCACTTCGACGTGATGGTGCGGCCGGGTCCGCGCATTGACGAGGCGGCGCGGGAAATCCTGGATTGCCTGGCATCGGTGGACCGGCGCTCCACGCCGCCGTGAGGGCCGTGGCGGCAGCGATGATATGAACATGCAGGGGTGCTATTAAAAATATAGCAATACGCCCTAGTATCAATTGCCCTCCAGGCCATTTTGGCACTGAGAACGCCGCTGATTCAGCGGTGGCAGCTCACCTTTCCATAGCGGCTGGCAGGTCCTCCACGCCATCCGCTCTCCAATAGCGCGCCTGCCACCACTGCGCCAGCCGCTCGGCCCGGTGCAAGGGCACGCGGGCCACGTCGAAATCCACCACGCAGGCCTCGCGCGCCACCGCCGGCCGGCCCGGCTGCTCGCGCGTGCGGGGCGTCGGTGAGC
>NZ_BAAJYR010000082.1:0-14229 GCF_057546605.1 Acidovorax sp. KPB24-03
TACGAGGGCACCGACCGCGAGGTCGTCATCCAGGAATCGGTCTACTCGCGCCACGGCGCCAACCGCCTCTTGAAGTTCGCCTTCGACCTGGCGCAAAGCCGCGCCAAAAAGCACGTGACCCTCGCCACCAAGAGCAACGGCATCGCCATCAGCATGCCCTGGTGGGACGCCCGCGCCGACGACATCGCCAAGGCCTACCCCGAGGTCACCCTGGACAAGCAGCACATCGACATCCTCACCGCGCGCTTCGTGCTGCAGCCCGGGCGCTTCGACGTGGTGGCGGCCACCAACCTGTTCGGCGACATCCTCTCCGACCTGGGGCCCGCCACCACCGGCACCATCGGCCTGGCGCCTTCGGCCAACCTGAACCCCGAGCGCACCTTCCCCAGCCTGTTCGAGCCCGTGCACGGCTCGGCGCCGGACATCTACGGCCAGAACATCGCCAACCCCATCGCCATGATCTGGTCGGGCGCGCTGATGCTGGACTTCTTGACGCAAGGCCAGGGCGCGGGACGGCAGGCGCACGATGCCATCGTGGCGGCGATCGAGGAGGTCATCAAGACCGGGCCGAAGACGCCGGATTTGGGGGGCGCGGCCAACACCACGCAGGTGGGTGAGGCCATCGCGGCACACATCGCACGGGCCTGATCCACGCGCGGCACGCCTTCGACGAGGGCGCTGCCAGCGCCTCTTTCAACGCAGGTCCTGTCCTCCCTGCCAGCCGGGCAGGCGCTTGCCGCGGCAGCGGCAGAGGCGGATGCCGGGGCGCGCATGGACGAGCGCACGCGTGGCCGCTCGGGTCACGCCTTCGCGCCGCATGCCAGGCACGTCAGCGATCCGCTCCCTCGCCATGACCTGCCAGCAGCCCTGGCTTCGGCCCGTGCTCAGCCAAGGGCCAACGGCCCCATCTCCGATCCAGCACATGCGGCCGATGGCACGCGGCCGTGTGCAACCTTGCACAGCCGTACGTCCTGGCGCGTCCAGGCCGCCGGCGCGGGCACGGCTTCGCACGCAACGCAACCTCGCATTCATTCCCTGAGCCCTCCCTGAAACGGTGCCGGGCAGGCACTCCACCGCCACGCGCCTTCGGCACCCGCCCCTTCTCTTGCACCCAGGCGGCGATGGCGGCCCACGCCTACAACGCTATGTGGGTCAGCGAACAGACCGCGTTCCAACCCGCACGCACCATCGCCCGTGCCGTGCAAAAAGGAGAGCGGGCCGATGGAGCATGGGCTCTGGCCACTCCACTGCAGCGCGCGCGCCGGCACTGCGACGTCCCTCCGGGATGCCTGGCTTTTTCCTCCTTCCTCTCTCCCACCCCCGACACCGCAAAGGATCGAGCCATGCAGGACATTCTCATCGTCTCGGGCACGCGCCCCGAGATCATCAAGCTGGCGCCCCTGTACCACGCGCTGCGGGCCCTCAGCTGGGCCCGCGTGCATTGGCTGCACACGGGCCAGCACGACGAAATGGCCATCCAGATGCTGGATTGCTTCACCATCCGGCCGGACATCGTGCTCCACCGCGAAGGCAGCACCCTGCAGGAATTCAGCGCCGGCTGCCGCCGCCAGATCGACGCGGTGCTGCAGGCGAAAGACTACGCGCTGGTCATCGTGCAGGGCGATACCGAATCCGCGTTCATCGGGGCCTTGGCGGGCTTTTACCGTGGCCGGCCGGTGGCCCACGTGGAGGCGGGACTGCGCACCTACAACCTGGCGAGGCCCTTTCCCGAAGAAGGGCTGCGCCAGATGATCAGCCGGCTCGCGCAGTTTCACTTTCCGCCCACCTCGCGCTCACGCACCGCACTGCGGTCGGAGGGCATTCCCGACGAACGCATCCACGTGACGGGCAACACCGTGGTGGATGCGCAGCACTGGACCTGCACCCACCACGGGGTGCGCCGCCGCGCCGCAGGGCGGGGGCACCTGCTGGTCACCTTCCACCGGCGCGAGAGCTGGGGCGAAGGCGTGCGCGGCATCTGCCGCGCCATCGCCGATCTGGCGCGGCAGAACCCCGGGCTGCAGGTGCTGTTTCCGGTGCACAAGAACCCCGTGGTGCGCGAGCCGGTGCAGGCACTGCTGGGCGGCATCGCCAACATCCGGCTGAGCGATCCACTCGATTACATGGACATGCAGCAGGCGCTCGCCGACGCCTGGCTGCTGCTCACGGACTCGGGCGGGCTGCAGGAAGAGGCCCCAACCTTCGGCGTGCCCGTGCTGGTGCTGCGTGACGAAACCGAGCGGCCCGAGGCCGTGCAGGCCGGTTGTGCGCTGCTCATCGGACCGTCCTACGACGCCATCGTCTCGCACGTCACGCGGCTGCTGGACGACCCCCAGGCGCACCGGCGAATGGCGCAGGTGCACAGCCCCTTCGGCGACGGCCAGGCCTGCCAGCGCATCGTCTCCGTGCTGGCGAGCCACCTGGCGCCCGCGGCACCCATGCCCTTGCCCCTGGCGGCCTGACACCATGCATCCGCTCGGACTTCTTCCCGCCTATTCGGCGCAGCCGGTCGCCGCCGTGATGGCCTACCTGCTCATGTTCGTGGTGCTGTTCATGGTGCTGTACGGCATCCGGCACTTTGCGTTCACCATGAGCCGGCTCGTCGGCACACAGCGCCATCCCTATCTGGACATCGCGGTGGCCCAGTGGCCCATGATCACCGTGTTCATTGCCGCGCACAACGAAGAGAAGGTCATCGCCGGCTGCATCGAGGCGCTGCTCAAGACCGACTACCCCGCCGACCGCATGATGATCATTCCGGTGAACGATCGCTCCAGCGATGCGACGGCGCAGATCATCAACGGCTACGACGAACGGTTCCCGTCCCGGCTGGCCCCCTTTCACCGAACCAGCGGCAAGCCGGGCAAGTCGGCGGCGCTCAAGGACGCACTGCGCTTTGCCGAAGGCGACATCGCCATCATCTTCGATGCCGACTACGTACCCGGGCGCGGGCTCCTCAAGCAGCTGGTGGCGCCCTTCTTCGATCCGGAAGTGGGTGCGGTGATGGGCCGCGTGGTGCCCGTCAACAGCGGTGCGAACCTGCTGACCCGCTTGCTGGACCTGGAGCGCTCGGCCGGCTACCAGGTCGACCAGCAGGCGCGCATGAATATGAACCTGATGCCGCAGTACGGCGGCACCGTGGGGGGCGTGCGCATGTCGGCGGTGGAGGCCGTGGGCGGCTGGCACGACGACACGCTGGCCGAGGACACCGACATCACCTTCCGGCTCATGTTCAACGGCTGGAAGACGGTCTACACCAACCGCTCGGAGTGCTACGAGGAAGTGCCCGAGGAATGGCCCGTGCGCATCAAGCAGGTCAAGCGCTGGGCCAAGGGACACAACCAGGTGCTGGCGCGGCACTGGTGGAAGTTCGTCACCAGCCCCTACCTCACGCTGGGCCAGCGCGTGGACGGAATGCTGCTGCTGTTCGTCTTCGTGATCCCGCTCATCATGCTGGCCGGCTGGTGCCTGGCGCTGGGGCTGTACTTCCTCAACGCGGGGTCGCTGCTGTCGCAACTGATCCCCGTGTTCGCGCTGATGGTCTACGGCACGCTGGGCAACTTCGCCGCGTTCTTCGAAATCGTCATCGCGGTGCTGATCGATGGCAACCGCAGGCGCCTGCGGCTGCTGCCATTGAACATGCTGGGCTTCATGGTGAGCCTGTTCGCCATCTCCGGCGCCGTGTGGAGCCTGCTTCTGGACGCTCTCTTCAAGCGCGAGATGGTGTGGGACAAGACGGCGCGTTACCGCAACGAGGTCAAAAATGCCTGAATACCCTTCCATGCTGCTGGCCTTCGCGACGGCCTGCGCCGCACTGTTCTTGCTGCCTTTCGTGCCGGCCATCCGCGAATGGCGCCGCCCGACCGACAGCGCGGCCCTGCTGGTTCCACCCGACCATGCGGCCGACATCGACCACTTTGCCCGGCGGCTGCGCGCCGATGCGCAGGCCCGGCTCGGCCACGGCGAGTCCACGGGGTACGAGTCCTTCGACCTGATCCCGCCCGACGCCGCGCCTGCGGCATGGGCCAGCGCCCGGGCCCGCCTGCTGGCGTGCGGCGATGTGACGACGCCCGCGGCCATCGTCGCGCTGCAGCCCGTGTTCGTGGAAGGCAGCATGCACGTGGGTGCCGGCAGCGCGTTCTCCAGCCTCTATGCCACGCGCGACCTGGAGTTGGGTAACGGCAGCAAGATCGCCGATTGGGCGCATGCCGACGGAGAGCTGCGCCTGGGCCCCGGCAGCACGGCCCTGCGGCGCGTGTCCGCGGGCGCGGCGGTGAAGCTGGCCGCCCCCTGCTGGTTCGAGCGGCTCCATGCGCCCGTGGTGCGGCTGGGAGGCCCGGGCACGGGTCAGCCCTCCACGGCCCCGCCCACCCCCACGCCGCCGGCCCAACAGACGGCCAGCTATGCCACGCTGGCGCAGGCCATCCAGCGGACCCCGCAGCTGTACATGGTGCGGGGTGACTGCACGCTGGCAGAGCACTCCATCTACCGTGGCTCCCTGGTGGTGACGGGGTTCCTCACCATCAGCCCCTTCACCACCGTGGTCGGCGACATCAAGGCGCGCGGCGGCATCACGCTGGGCGAAGGGGCCGTCGTGCACGGCGCCATCACCTGCGAGCAGTCCGTGTACCTGCTGCCCGGCGCGCTCGCGCTCGGGCCGGTGGTGTGCGAAGGCGATGTGATGCTCGGCGCGCGCACCGTGGTCGGGTTGCCCGATGCGTTGACGACCGTGAGCGGGCGTTGCATCGTGGCGGAGGAAGGCGCGGTCGTGCACGGCACGCTCTGGGCCCACGAGATCGGCATGGTGAAGCAGGCATGAACACGCGTCTCTCCCGCGCCCTGCACGCCCTGGCCGCCATCGCGGCCATGGCGTTGTTGCCCCTGCCCTTCGCCCACGCCGCGGGCACCGCCAGCAGGGCGGGCGCGGCCCCGCCGCTGGACCTGCAGGCGTACGGCGGCGACAGCGGCGCCATCACCATCCTGCATGGCGGCGCGGCCAGCGACCCCTACTTCACGCTGCAGGCCCTGCTGCTCGCACACGACAACGGCCTGGACATCCAGGGCCCGGCCGTCCGGTTCGCGGACTGGCTGGTGCCGCAGCAAAAACCCGACGGCACGTTCGACCGCTTCTGCCGCGATGACGGCGGCGGGTGGAAGGCCTGCAAGACCGCCGATGCCGACGACTCGCTGCTGGCGATGTGGCTCAGGCTGCTGCAGGCCATGCCGGCGCACGTGAAAGCCTCGCCCGCCCTGCGCAAGAGCCAGGCCACCAGCCGGGCGGCGCTGGCCCACCTCTACCAGCCCTCGCGTGGGATCTACATGGTGTCGCCGGTGTACCTGCACGGCCTGTTCATGGACAACCTGGAGGTCTGGTCGCTGCGCGTGCGCGAGCCCCTGAGCGCGCCGGGCGCCGAGCCGTCCGAGCGGCTGGCGCAGGCCATCCACGACACGTTCTGGGACCCGGTGAACCGCCGTTTCCTGGTGTCCACGCAGATGGAGCAGCGCGCGCAGCCGGCGGCCTTCTACCCGGACCACGTGGCCCAGCTGTTTCCGCTGATGGTGGGCTTTCCCCTGCTGCCGGACTCGGCCGACGCCCATTACCGCGACTGGATGCGCCGGCACCGAAGCGAGTGGCTGGCCCAGGGCCAGACCGACTACCCGTGGGGAATCATCGCCGTGCTGGCGCTGCGCCGCAACGACCCGGACACCGCCCGCTGCTGGGTGCGCCACAGCGCCCCGCTGCGGCATTCGGCCCGCTGGGCGGTCACCGACGAAGTGTCCTTCCAGATCCTGGCCAGCAAGGGAGTGGACGCCGCCCCTCCCGCGGCCGCCTGCCGCTAGCCGACCCGACCGCCCCATTGGAGCCCCCCGCATGCAACGCCACCCGGCCCTTCCCTTTCTCTGGCTGCTTGCCCTGTGCGCGCCCGCGCCCGGCCTGGCCCAGGCACCCGCCACAGGCCAGGACCTGATCATCCCCGCGCCGCCCGCACCCGTCGAAGAGCGCACCCGCAGCCTGCAGCTCAGCGCGGGGACGCAGCACCTGAGCGGCCCCTACGGCAACTGGCGCGACATGACGCTCACCGGCGGATGGGGCCTGCCCGGCCACGTGCTGCAGGGCGAGTTGTCTTCGCACCGGCGCTTCGGCGTGGGCGGCACCTACCTGGGCGTGGGCGATACATACCGCTTCGACGAAGACTGGTACGGCTCGGCGACCCTCGGCGCTGGCGACGGTGCGTTCTACCTGCCCAAGTACCGCGTGGACGCCACGCTGAACCGCAAATTCCTGGCCGACCGCCGGCTGGTGGGCACCCTGGGCGCTGGCTACTACAGGGCGCCGGACGGGCACTCCGACCGCAGCGTGCTGCTGGGGGCCAGCTACTACTTCGAGGCACCGTGGATCGTCGAGGGCGGCGTGCGCTTCAACGAAAGCGCCCCGGGCAGCGTGAACACGCGCCAGCACTTCGTGGCCCTGACCTGGGGCCGCGCCAAGGCCGACCTGGTGACCGCGCGGGTCGGCTGGGGGGGCGAAGGCTATCTGGCCACGGGCCCGGCCACGCAGCTGGTCAACTTCGACAGCCGCGAGGCCAGCATCGCCTGGCGGCACTGGATCGACCAGAACACCGGCCTGTTGCTGGCCATGAACCGCTACAGCAACCCGCTGTACCGGCGGGTGGGCGCCACCATCGGCCTGTTCCACGATTTCTGAGCGGAGGCGCCATGACACCAACCACCCCCATCCCGGTAGATGCCGCGCATCCGCACGGCCGCGCCTTCGCCGCCACCTTCGAGGCCTTGCGCGAAACCGGCAGGCAGGTGCACAGCCGCCCGCACCGCTCCATGACCCCCCTGAAGGTGACGCCCTTCCTGCTGGTCCAGGCCATCGTGCTGCCCGCGGCGCTGTGCGCGCTGCTGTTGTGGGGGCGGCGCGAGCTGTTCGACTTCTGGCGGGACGTCATCGTGTTCTGGTCGCAGGCCCTGGACATTCCTTTGCAGCGATTGCTGATCGATGGCCGCGTGGGCTCGGACGGCATGGCGCTCACCGCGGGCGCGAGCGACCGCCCCCTGCCCGGCATGGCCGGCATGGCGGCCGCGGCGGCCATGGTGGTGGCGCTGCTCGGGGCCTCGCTGCGGATGCGCAAAGCCAGCCTGCCCCTCAAGTACCCGATGCGCATCATCGGCGTGGTGCAGGCGTTCGCGCTGGCCTACTTCTGGTTCATCCCGCAGCATTTTCCGTACACGATTTCCCGGCACAGCGAAGAGTTGATGTTCATCGGCTACGTGATGATGGTCGCCACGCCGGTGATGCTGGGCGCCGGCTATTACATCCTGAACGAAAGCCTGCTGTCGAAGGTGGGCAACACCCTGGCGATCCTGGCGTTCTTCGCGTTGCTCATCCCCCACCAGGTCATGGCGCAGGCCTTCCTCATGCACCACCTGTCGGTGCTCTACATGCCGGTGCTGTACATCTGCTTCGGCGCGGTGTTCGATGCGCTCGTGTTCGTGGCCCTGTACTCCTGGGCCATGAGCGACGTATCGCCCAACGCCATGCGCTGAGACAGATAAAGGATCAAGGCCGGCGCGCCGCCCGGCCGGGCGCGCGGCCCGCACGAGTGGCCCCGCAACGAACCGCTCAGAGGCTGTGCGAGGGCGGCAACAGCCGGTCGTACTCGCGCTTGACCACGGCGTAGCACTCGCACGAGCGCTGCTCCAGCGCGGGTCGGTCCAGCACCTCGATGCGCCCGCGCGAGTAGCGGATCAGCCCGGCCTTCTGCAGCTTCATGGCCGCTTCCGTCACGCCTTCGCGCCGCACGCCCAGCATGCCCGCGATCAGCTCCTGCGTCATGACGAGCGTGCTGCCCTCCAGCCGGTCCAGGCTGAGCAGCAGCCAGCGGCACAGTTGCTGGTCCAGCATGTGGTGCGATTGCAGACCGCGGTCTGCGACATCTGCGTGATGAGTGCCTGGATGTAGCGCAGCAGCAGCGGCAGGATGGCCGGATTGGCCACGTCGCCGCGGATGCGATCGGCCCGGATGCGAAAGGCCCGGCCGGCGCTCTGCACCACGGCCCGGCTCAGGATCGACCCGCCCCCCATGAAGAGGGAAATGCCCACCACCCCTTCCCGCCCCACGACGGCGATCTCCGCGGAGGAGCCGTCCTCCATCACATACAGCAGCGACACGATGGCGGTGGCCGGAAAGTAGATGTGCCGCACCGCCGCACCGGACTCGTACAGCACCTGCCCCAGCGGAAGCTCCAGCACATCGATGAGGGGCAACCAGCGCTGCAAATCGTCTGCGGCCATCGCATGGAGTATTCCGTTGCTGGAGACGTCGTCAGGTTGCAGTGGCTGCAGTGGCACACGGGACATATTTTTGACTTGTTCGCTGGGATGTGTTTCAAAAAGTATATGGACAACGCGTTAGACGTTATGTGCGGTGGCGCACATAAGGGGCTTTGTTGCGGAAAGGCCCTCGTATGGAATTTGGCACCTACCACGGTTCGTTAAGAGACGTCGATGCTGGCCACTGACAACGCCAGGGATACGGCTTGGCGTACACGACTCCATCGCTACGGCGATCAAGGAAGTGGCAGGACCTGAGCCGACGATGTCGCATTTTGGATGGCCACCATGCGGTCGGCGATGCGATCAGGCGGCTCGAGTTGATTGCAAAATATTGGTCTTGCCGGATGGGTCAGATCGCTCTGGCTCATCTTCATTCTGGGACCACGTTTCGCCAACTTTTTCGGGACATCGGTGAGCGATAAAAATCCAGATTCAACGCAAGTAACTGCACCACTATTAAAAAATTCATATGGAAATCAGCCGCCGCGCACTTATCGCTTCTGCAGCCATCACCCTGACAGGCTGCGCAAACCGCATCGACCGCCAACTCTACTACAAAGAAATTTTCAAATCACTTGCAATATCTCCCAACGGAGACACCCTGGCAATCATTGGCCGCGAATTTGATTATATCTTCAAGCCACCCGCAAACCTCATTGCAGCGATTAAATCAAATCTACATTCACAACTCTCCGCCAGCTTCAACACTTTCGAATTGGATTCAGAAACAGAAATTAAGGGCGAGTGGACACTTCAATTCAACAAAGAAAAAAATCAATCCAAAGAAATTGCCGACACGGCACGCGCTCTTGGTTTCGCCGACACTGGCAATCGTTACGTCTTAAGTGGCAGCATCAAAGGTACGCGTTTTTTAAAAAACCATGGCACACGTACTGGAGAATTACAAGCAACCAACCAGACCTACGTCGTACAAGTCTCGCCTTCATCCAAATTTCAATCGAGCAGAAATCTAACATCGTCGCCCATCTCACAAGGCGGGGATGGGGCCTTGATTATCGGCTTCATCATACTATTACCACTCATTTTAATAATCAATCCATGCATCACCTGCAGGTAAAAATTCCATCACACCCCTTATCTTAAAAATAGATATTTTTAAATATTTCCTCTATCCAATTTTCAACCAGGTTAATAGCCATCGCCGCCTCTGGGTCACAAAGAGCGATTTACTCTCTCCTCCCCACCTCCCTCAAACACCCCACCAACGCCTGCGTCACCGGCGTCCCTTCCACTCCCCGCATCCGGATCAGCCCCACCGGCGGCAACTCGATCTCCACCGGCACCTTCACCACCGCCAGCATTCCCTGCTCCGCGAAATGCCGCGCCACCGTGCGCGCCATGAAGGCCACGGCGCCGCGCTGGTGCAAGAAGGTGATCTGCGACAGGAACGACGCCGACTCCACGATGTCGGCCGGCGGGTGCAGGTCGTGCGCGAAGAACTGCTGCTCCAGCTTCACCCGCAGCGAGGCCCAGGGCGGGGGCAGCACGCAGGGCTGCGCGGCGATGTCGGCCCAGCGGGGCTTGCGTTTCGTGGCCAGGGGATGCCCCGGTCGCACGACGGCGACCATGGGGTCGTCGTAGAGGGCCTCGGTTTCCAGGTCGGGCGAGGCGTAGCCCGGCTCCAGGCGACCGACGAACAGGTCCAGCTCGCCCAGGCGCAGCTTCGGCAGCAGGCGCGTCAGGTCGCCCTCTTCGATCAGCACGGTGGTGTGGCGGGACCGGGCCTTGAGCTTTTCCACCGCCTGCGCCAGCAGCACGGGCGTGGCGGCCACCATGGCGCCCACGCTGGTGCGGCCGCGCGCGCCGCTGGCCTCGGCGGCGATCTCGTCGCGGGTGCGGTCGTAGCCGGCCAGCACGGACCGCGCGAAGCGCACCACGCTCGCACCGGCCGCGGTGGGCTCGGTGCCGCGCGTGGAGCGGTCGAACAGCGGCAGGCCGAACATGCGCTCGACCTCGGCCAGGGTCTTGGAGACGGCGGGCTGGGTGACGGAGAGGAAATCCGCCGCGCGGCCGACGTGGCGAAACTGGTCCAGCGCCACGAGCATCTGCAGGTGCCGCAGCTTGAGGTTGGAGCGTAAAACGCGGTCGATCTGGCTCATGGGGCGTGGGCGTGGAAGGTGGTTGAAGGAAAGAACAGGACAGGAAAGGAAGCCGCAGGTGGGCGATGCAGCACGTGCACCGGGGCACAGGCCGGCACGGGCTGGCCGCCGCCCCGGTCAGCGGTGCAGCACGAACTGCCCGGAGAACTGCACCGCATCGTCCTCGCTGCCCTCGGCCCGGACGCGGGTGTGCAGCGCCAGCCGCGCGCGGCCGCGGCGCTGGTACGTGGTGATGAAGGTGCGCCACAAGGCCGGGTCGGGCGCTTCGCAGATCGCCACCGCGGCTCCGCGCACGGGCAGCGGGTAGCGGATGTGGCTCTCCTGGATCACGATGTGGCCGCCTTCGATGCCCGCCTCCCGCAGGCGCAGGTGCAGCCAGCCCCAGCCGGCCAGCACGGCGCCGCAATACAGGCTGCCGCCGAACATGGTGCTTTTGTGGTTGACGTTGGGCTCCAACGGCAAATGCAGGTGCAGCGCGTGGCCCTCCCAGCGCAGCACGGTCAGGCCCATGTCGCGGGTGAGCGGGATGTCGTGGTGCAGCACCTGCTGCAAGGCCTCGGTCGGCTCGGTGGTCATCGGTGCGTCCTTTCAACGAGGGGAAGGTGCCGTTCGTCTTCATAACCTGCAGGCTATGAAGCGAGTCTGCTAATTCATTGGAAAGCAATGATTGTCTGCCCAAGAATCCGGCCTGTGCTTTCCCGATAAAAAACAGACTGGAGACATCGATGAATTCTTCCCGCCCCCTGCAGCGGCGCCAGTTCGTGCTGGGCGCCGCCAGCGCAGCCGCGCTGGCCGCCACGTCCACCCTCCTTCCCTCCCGCGCCCTGGCCAACGGCTATCCCGAGCGCCCGATCACCTTCATCTGCCCCTGGCCGGCCGGCGGCACGGCCGACCAGTCGATGCGCACGCTGTGCACGGTGGCCGGCCGCATCCTGGGCCAGGCGGTGGCGGTGGAAAACCGCGCCGGAGCCTCCGGCATGATCGGCTCGAAGGCCCTGGCCTCCGCCCGGCCGGACGGCTACACGATCGGGCAGATCCCGATCTCGGTCACGCGGTTCTCGCAACTGGGCACCCTGCAGGCCGATCCGCGCAAGGACTTCACCTACCTGGCGCGCACCTCGGGCCAGACCTTCGGCATCGCGGTGCCGGCCGATTCGCGGTTCAAGACGCTGCAGGACTTCGTGCAGCACGCCAAGGCGAACCCCGGCCAGGTGACCTATGCGCACGCGGGGGTGGGCGGTGCCACGCACGTGGGCATGGAAGAATTCGCCAGCGTGGCGGGCATCCGCCTGAACCACGTGCCGTTCAAGGGCGGCGCCGAGGCGCTGCAGGGCGTGCTGGGCGGCCATGTGGATGCGCTGGCCGATTCCAGCTCGTGGGCGCCGCATGTCGAGGCCGGCAAGCTGCGCCTGCTGGCCACCTGGGGCGAGCAGCGCACCGCGCGCTTCAAGGACACGCCCACGCTGCGCGAGCTGGGCTACGACGTGGTGGTGGATGCGCCCAACGGCATCGGCGCGCCCAAGGGCCTGGACCCGGCCATTGCGGCAAAGCTGCGCGAAGCCTTCCGCCAGGCCGTGGCGAGCCCCGAGTTCAAGGCCGTGGCCGACCGGCTCGATGCGCCGCTGCTCTACCTGGACGGCCCCGATTACGAAAAATACGTGAACACGGTCTACGCCAAGGAGACCGTGCTGATCGACAAGCTCAAGCTGCGCGAGCTGATGAAAAGCTGATGCCGAGCGAACGGGCGGCGGCATCGCAGCCGCCGCGCCGCCCCACCCCGCGAGAGAGCGCCCCTTCCGAAGCGCCCCCACCCGAAAGCCCCACCGATGAACGCCATTGCGCCGCTCCCCGCCCCCACCGACAGTCCGCTGCTGCACCTGCACCCCAACGACAACGTGCTGGTGGCCAAGTCGGCGCTGGCGATCGGGCAGGCCATTGCCGAACTGGGCGTGCGCACGCGCGCCCAGGTGCCGGCGGGCCACAAGATCGCCGCGCGGCGCATCGCGCAGGGCGAGCAGGTGAAGAAGTACGACACGGTGATCGGCGTGGCCACGCGCGACCTGGAGCCGGGCGACTACGTGCACAGCCACAACATCGAGCTGGTCGATTACTACCGCGACCCGGCCTTCGGCGCGGACGTGCGGCCGGTGGACTATGTGCCGCAAGCCGAGCGCGCCACGTTCCAGGGCTTCGTGCGCGAGGACGGCAGCGTGGGCACGCGCAACTTCATCGGCATCCTGTCGTCGGTGAACTGCTCGGCCACGGTCATCAAGCAGATCGCCGCGCACTTCACGCCCGAGCGGATGAAGGCGTTCCCGCACGTCGATGGCGTGGTGGCGTTCGCGCAGACGAGTGGCTGCGGCATGTCGTCGCCCAGCGAGCATTTCGACGTGCTGCGCCGCACGATCGCCGGCTATGCGCGCCACCCCAATCTGGCGGGCGTGCTGATCGTGGGCCTGGGCTGCGAGCGCAACCAGGTCGATGGGCTGGTGGATTCGCAAGGATTGCAGCGCGGGCGCCTGATGCGCACGCTGGTGATGCAGGAGGTGGGCGGCACGCGCGCCACCATCGCCGCGGGCGTGGAGGCGATCGAGGCGATGCTGCCCGCCGCCAACGCCGCGCGGCGCAGCACGGTGAGCGCCAGCCACCTCAAGATCGGGCTGGAGTGCGGCGGCTCGGACGGGTTCTCGGGCATCACGGCCAATCCGGCGCTGGGCGCGGCGATGGACGTGCTGGTGCGCCACGGCGGCACGGCCATCCTGTCGGAAACGCCGGAGATCCATGGCGTGGAGTTCATGCTCACGCGCCGGGCGATCACGCCCGAGGTGGGGCAAAAATTGCTGGACCGCCTGGCCTGGTGGGAGCGCTACGCGGCCGGGCAGAACGCGCAGTTCAACGGCGTGGTGGGCCACGGCAACCAGGCCGGGGGGCTGGCGAACATCTTCGAAAAGTCGCTCGGCTCGGCGATGAAGGGCGGCACCACGCCGCTGCGCGCGGTGTACGAATACGCCGAGCGCATCGACGAGAGCGGCTTCGTCTTCATGGATTCGCCGGGCTACGACCCGGTGGCGGCCACGGGGCAGATCGCCAGCGGCGCGCAGCTGATCTGCTTTACCACCGGGCGCGGCTCGATGTTCGGCAGCAAGCCGGCGCCGACGATCAAGCTGGCCAGCAACACGGCCATGTACCAGCGGCTGGAGGAAGACATGGACATCAACTGCGGCGTGATCCTGGACGGCGAACTGACGGTGCCCGAGATGGGCCAGCGAATCTTCGAGCAGATCCTGCGGCACGCGAGCGGCGGCGCCACCAAGAGCGAGCTGCTGGGCCTGGGCGACCACGAGTTCGTGCCGTGGCACCTGGGCATCGTGAGCTGATCCTGGCTGAACCGGGCCAGGCACCATCACTACAAAATTGATAGCAAGATGCCCTAGTGTCATTTGCACTGGAGCCCGATTTCATTCCAACCCCATTCCGTCCCTCCCATGCCCCTGACCCTGCCCCTGACTCTCCACCGCCCCGACCTGATCCGCAGCGCCAACTTCATCGCAGGGCACTGGCACCCCGGCCCCGGCGCGCGGCTGCCCGTGACCGACCCGGCCACCGGCACCGTGATCACCGAGGTGCCCGACTCCGGCGCCCCCGAGGCCCGGGCCGCGCTGGAGGCCGCCCATGCCGCTTTTCCTTCCTGGCGCCAGGTGCCGGCCAAGCAGCGCGCGGCCATCATCAAGCGCTGGAACGATCGGGTGCTGGCCCACCAGGACGA